>NZ_JBFUAZ010000001.1:0-46521 GCF_056406035.1 Polaromonas sp. P1_E1_2
GGGTGTTGCTGACGCTCACAGCCCTTCTGTTTGTATCCAACCTGTTGGCGGCGACGGCTGCCTCGCTCGCGGTGCTATTGGTCGCGCGCGTGGTGCTCGGTATTGCGCTCGGTGGATTCTGGTCCATGGCGGCGGCACTGGCCATGCGCCTGGTGCCGGAGCGGCTTTTCCCGCGCGCGATGTCGCTCGTGTTGACGGGCGTGTCCATTGCCACCGTCTGCGCTGCGCCCGTTGGCGCATGGATGGGAAATGTGTGGGGATGGCGTAGCGCTTTTGTCGCGGCAGGTGCTGTCGGCTTGCTGGCTTTCGCTGTGCAGCTGGTCGCGTTGCCGGCACTGCCGCCGCGTGACAAAGCCAGCTTGAAAGGCCTGCGCGATCTGCTCACGCGGGGACCGGTACGAATTGCGCTGCTGGCCGTGTTGCTCGTGATATCCGGCCACTTCGCGGGCTTCACCTACATCCGGCCCGTGCTTGAAGACGTGACCAAGCTGTCGGTGTCGGCGATTTCCGCTGTGCTGCTGGGCTATGGCATCGGCGGTTTCTTCGGGAACTTTGCAGGGGGGTGGCTGGCGGGGCGCAGTGAGCGATACGCGATCGTCGCAGGCAGCGGGATGATCGCCTTGCTTGCGGCTGCGCTGCTCATTGGCGGCAGCTCCACCGTGGTCACCGCTGTGGCGGTGACGCTGTGGGGGTTCGCATTCGGCGCGTTTCCGGTCGGCTTTCAGACCTGGATCGTGCGCGCCGCACCCGACCAGGCAGAGGCCGCGGGCGGCTTGCTGGTGGCAGCGTTCCAGATCGCCATCGCCACGGGCGCCATCGCGGGCGGCCTCATCGTTGACTGGACTGGAGCGCTCGGCGCCCCTGCATTTGCCATGGTGGCTGTAGCCCTGGGCGGCCTGCTGGCATGGCAGCACGGCCCGGGCCCCGCAGCGACCGATGCACGGAGGCAGTCATGACAAAGTCAAGACCAGACCCCAGCATCAATCGGCGCATTACCTTGGCGGCGCACCCGCGCGGCCTGCCCGTTGCGTCTGACTTCAATCTTGTGACCGAGCCTGTGCCGCACGTGGGCGAAAGCCAGGTGCTCTTGCAAACGCAGTTCCTTTCGCTGGACCCGTACATGCGCAACCTGATGGACAAAGTCGGCCCGGGGTACGCGCCTCCTGTTCCGCTAGGCGGCACCATGCCGGGCGGCACAGTCAGCCGTGTCGTCGAATCCAGGCATCCCAAATATCGCGTTGGTGATCTCGTGCTCGCCAACGCTGGCTGGCAGGACTACGCTCTGAGCGATGGGACCGACCTGCAGTTGATGGATGACATGGCCCGACCATCCCTCGCGCTTGGCGCGCTCGGAATGCCGGGTTTTACAGCGCATGTCGGTCTGCTGGACATCGGCCAGCCAAAGGTTGGTGAAACTGTTGTGGTTGCAGCGGCGACCGGTGCGGTTGGCGCCATGGTCGGCCAGATCGCGAAACTCAAGGGCGCCCGCGTGGTAGGCATCGCCGGAGGTGCCGAAAAGTGCCGCCAGGCGGTCGACGATCTGGGCTTTGATGCCTGCGTCGACAGGCGCGGGCCATTGTTTGGGGAACAGCTTGCTGCCGCATGCCCGGCGGGCATTGACGTGTACTTTGAAAACGTCGGCGGTGACGTATTGTCGGCAGTCCTTCCGCTCCTCAATCTTGGCGCCCGTATGCCTGTGTGCGGTTTTGTCGCACATTACAACGACTCTGCAGGCTCAATCGGCCCCAAMCAACTGCCGCAGTTCCTGGCCGCCATTTTGCAAAAGCGGGTGCGGGTGCAGGGGTTCATCATTCTTGACCACTATGGCGCGCGCTTTGACGTGTTCCGCAGTGAAATGGGCGAATGGGTCAACAGTGGGCAGGTCAAGGCATCGGAGCACGTTGTAGATGGCCTGCTGAATGCGCCCGCCGCCCTGTCAGACCTGCTGCAGGGCCGGCACTCCGGCAAGGTCGTCGTACGCCTGGTGGCGTAGCTGGCATAGGTACGGCGTCCGGTGCTTGGCTTGGGCTCTTGCAAGGGGGACTTTATTCATGGCAATCAGCGCCGGGTTGCGATGAATAAAGTCCGCCGATCGAAGCTGCGCATCCCCTTGGAAACCTTGCGATATCTGGGCATGTTTACGACTCCAGTGCTTCGAGTTGCGCTAGCACGCGCCGTGTGGCGGCAAGGGCGCGGCGTGCGCGATCGGTGGCGCTGACGGTGAGTGCCAGCGTGTGCGTTGGCACTTCGAGGCTGAGCGGGATGTTGCGCGGCGCAGCACGCAGAAGACCGAGGAGGTCCACTTCGCCATCGCCAGGAAACAGGCGCTCGGAGCGGGCCTCGGCGAGGATCGCGTCCATCGTCGGCGGGATGGCTGCGGGCACATCGCAAAACTGCATGAAGCGCATGCGCGACGGCGGGATTTCGGCAATGTCCTTGATGCGGCTGCGCGAGCGGCTCAGATGGAAAGGGTCGATCAGCACACCCGCGTTGTTGCGGCCGGTGCGCTCAACGATGCGCGCGGCCTGGGTCAAATCCTTCGCATCGGTCCAGGGCATGAATTCCAGGGCGGCTGCCAGCCCGTAGCTGTCGGCGAGGTCGCAGAATGCGGCGAAGGTATCGGTGAGCCGGGCTTCGTCTGGATCGTTTCCGGCCACAAGCAAATCGCTCGCACCGAGCCGGGCGGCGGTGGCAATCGCGGCTTCGTAGTCGCCGACCAGGGTATCGGGCTTGATGCGAAAGATTTCGACATCAAGCACCTTGATGCCGGTGTCCGCCAGGCGATGCTCGACTTCGCGCAGCATCTGCGTGTCTCCCACGATGTCGTACTGCGGCTCGGTCGGCGTTGCCGGCAGCAAGCGGATGCCGACATGGCTGAAGCCGGCATCAAAGGCGCAGGTCACCATTTCAGGCGGCGTCAATTCCAGCACGGTCAGGGCGGCGAGTGAAATGGGTCGGGTCATATTCCTGGCTCCGGGCTCACGTCGATGAGGGCAACTGAGACTCCTTCTTCATCATCCAGAGTTCCTGAGTGTCCAGCGCGACACGTTCTACCACTCCGTCGCTCTCGAGTCTTTCCAGCGCCTCCAGTGTTGTAGCTTCCGGAGGGACGGGCTCTTCCCATTCGATCCAGAAAGAGTGAATTCCCCTGGCCGTATCGACTGAGTGCGGGGCACTCTCGAGCTTTCTGCGGATACAGAGGACGGCGAAATCGACCAGTTGTTTGTTCATCAAGCAAGCTTGTTTTGTGGAGATGCCGCTGCGTGTCATTAAGCGTGCGCGTGCCAGGCACTACTGCATGCCGTGATGTCTTCGAAGCGCCTGTTCTGCAGTTTCTTCGCAACGGATGACTTCATTATTGTCCCGGTCAGCTCAAAACCAGCCATTTTCTTTGGAAACTAACTATTCGCAATAGTGGCATTCCATTCTTCGGAAAGTTTCCGCGGTTTTCAAAGTGGCGGGACATATCTGCACCAAGGCATGGATATTTTTGTCCTGCCGGTTTCACCGGCACAGACAGATGTCGAGGGCATTCGACCGGCACGCTTTGCCGGTATGCGATGCCTTCGCTCAACTGAAAAAAGAGCAGTGCAAATAAGTCCTCCTCACCTTCAGAGGTGAAAAAAATACTCATACGAATCAATGCGTTAGGAGATTTTTAAGGTTGGCATGCCGCTTGCGAAAACAGTGCGGGAGAAATTCCGCCCGCGGCCCTCGTGGCTTGGCGAGCGTTTCTGCAAGTGCGTGCGGTATTGACTATGAGAGGCTAAAAATGGCTGAAAGTGTTCAAAAATGGCTGGAGCGTAATCGTCCACCCCGGGTGAAGATCACCTACGAGGTGGAGACTGGCGGCGCCATCGAAAAGCAGGAGCTCCCCTTCATTGTTGGAGTGTTTGCTGACCTGGCCGGCGATCGCGATCCCGACGTGGAATTTCCGCCGTACAAGCAACGGCAGATGGTGCCTATTGACCGGGACCTCTTCAACGACGTCATGAAGACGCAGTTGCCGCGTGTGGCTCTGGGCCACGTTCCGCGTATCCCGTCACCACCCGGTGCAATGCAGATCGGAGCCGTCGAATCGGCCAATCTGTCCGGCGACATTACTTTCAGTTCGCTGGATGCGTTCGACCCGATCGCCGTCGTGCGCGCCATTCCTGACCTCAACAAGCTCTATCGGGTACGCAGCAACATCCGCATGCTGCAGTCGCGGGCGGAGTCGAGCGACCGGCTCAATGACCAGCTGAATCTGTTGATCGCCAAAACGCCGGACGGCCAGGCCAGGCGCGCACAACTTCAGGTGCTGGCCGGGCCTGACTACCGCAACAGCGTCGTCAAAGCAGACATGGACAAGGCGCCTGGCGAACTCAAAAAGGCCACATCTTCTTTGTACGACCTGGCCATGGTGATGGGCAAGGCCGATCAGGCGCCCAAGCTCAAGGCTGCCACCGACTGGGGATATGAGACCGTCAACGGCGTGGGCGCGGACGGCAAGCCGGTGGTTGACGCCGATGCAACCCTGGCGCCGCTGCGCAGGCTGCTGGGGGTGTTTTCGACCCCGGACACGCCGGAGAACCTGCAGACAGTGTCAGCCCAGCTGCAGCAACTTACGCAGTGGGATGCCGGCCTGTCTTCCAAAATCCAGCTGGAACGCAATGCGATTGCCAGCAATCTCGGCGCCGACCCCACTGCGACCGCGACGCAGACCAAGCTCGCTGCGGACGCCACAGCGCTATTGGCAGCGCTCGCACCCAAAGACGGTCAGATCGATGCCGACGCAAAAAGGGCTGCTCTGGCTGTGCTCGGCATGCAGCAGACCGACGACAGCGATTCGATCGCGATGCCGACCGACGCCGCACAAGTGCGCACAGTGGCCGAGCAGAAGCATGACGCGGTCAATCGCAGGGTGGCCAACAATATGCTGCTGGTTCTCAGCGGCGCTACCGACACGCCTGACCCGAAGACAAAGCCGGTGCCTCCGACAAAAAAACAAGCCAGGCAGAACATTGATGCGGTCTTCGCTCTCATGGATGCGGCTGGCCTGAAAACCGACGAGGACAGGCAGAAATTCCTTGGCCCGATCGGTTTCTTTGCGACGGATGTGCTGGCGCGGCTCGATACTCCAGGTTCCACCTATGCGCCGGTGGCCGCGATAACTGCGATTGACTCGCACATCTCCGACATCGACGGCTGGTTGAGCAGGCAATTGAGCGTGATCATGCATGCGCCGAAGTTCCAGGAGGTCGAAGCGACCTGGCGCGGCCTGCACTATTTCGTGTCAAACACCGAAACCGGCAAGATGCTCAAGCTCAGTGTCTTCAACGCCACCAGGGACGAGCTGCTGGACGACATGGAGAAGGCGGTCGACAAAGACCAAAGCAAACTCTTCAAGATGATCTATGAAGACCAGTACGGCACTTTCGGTGGCCTGCCCTACAGTCTTCTGATTGGCGGCTACGAGGTGGGGCGCAGCGCCAAGGATATCGAATTCCTGCGCAAGATCGCGGAAGTCGCGGCCTCCGCCCATGCGCCATACATCACCGCAGCCTCRGCRTCKCTRTTCGGACTCGACAGCTTTCGCGACCTCGCCAAGCCCCGTGACCTGGAAAAAATCTTTGAAAGCATTGAGCTGGCCGGCTGGCAGGAATTTCGCGAAAGCGAGGATTCCCGCTATGTGACGCTGGTGATGCCGCATGTGCTGCTGCGCCTGCCTTACGGCAAGAACAGCTGGCCGGTTGACGGCATGGACTTCGAGGAGACTGTCGGGCCTTCCAGCAGTTCACCCGATAGCGGCAGTTTCCTTTGGGGCAATGCGGCCTACATGCTGGCGCAGCGCGTGACCAACGCGTTCTCCAAGTACAACTGGACGGCAGCGATACGCGGAGTTGAAGGTGGTGGACTGGTTGAGGACCTGCCGACCTACAGCTACCGCACCGATTCCGGGGCCGAGGAGCTGTTTTGTCCAACTGAAGTGTCCATCACCGACCGGCGCGAAAAGGAGCTCAACGATCTGGGCTTCATCTCGTTATGCCATTGCAAGGGCAAGGGGCAGGCTGCATTTTTTGGCGGGCAGACCAGCAACCAGCCGAAGAAGTATTTTTCCGACAGCGCCAATGCCAACGCACAGATTTCCGCGCTGCTGCCCTACATGCTCGCGGCCTCGCGCTTCGCGCATTACATCAAGGTCATCATGCGCGCCAAGATAGGCAGCTTCCTGACGCGGGGCAATGTAGAGGCCTACCTCAACACCTGGATATCGAACTATGTGTTGCTCGATGAGAACGCCTCTCAGGACGCAAAGGCGAGTTTTCCCCTGAGCCAGGCGAACGTGATCGTGAAGGATGTGCCAGGCGCCGTGGGTTCCTACAACGCGGTCGTCTTCCTCAGGCCGCACTTCCAGCTTGAGGAGTTGACAACCTCGATCCGCCTTGTGGCGAATCTTCCGAAGTGACGCGTTCTCTTCCCACCCAATATAGACCAACGAAAGACAAGCCATGGATCTGATACTGCTACAACCCGGCGACACTTCCGTGTTCCCCACAACAAGCAATGACTGGGCCACGGGCGGCAGCCTGATTTCGACCGGCGCCGACTGGACCGCCAACGAGGAACTTAAGCTCGGCCAATGCATCGAACTGGTGTCAGTGCACCAGGGTATGAAGCAGCAGGTGACGACGGACGTCAGCAATTCGGCGCGCACCTCTGGCAGGCCGGTGATCACGGAGTTCACCTGCGTCAAATATGTCGACAAGACTTCGGTCAAGCTCTACGACTTCTGTTTGCGCGCGAAGTCGCTGGGCGACAAGGCCAAGCCCTCGTACATCTACATCCTGCGAAACTCGGGCGACAAGGTCGGCAACATCATTACCTTCATGCTGCGCGACGCGCTTATCAGCGAAATTCAATTCCAGTCACATCCTGACGACATGCCGACCGAGCAGTTCAAGCTTAACTTCACCGAGATCGTCTGGACCTACGCCGTGCAGACACCGGACATGCAGGTCAAGGGGAACGTCACTGCCGGCTGGAGCCTGGCGCAGAACAGGCCTTTGACGGCGTTCACTTGAGCCTCGTTGCGGCCCTGCGGGCGCCGTGGATTTTCGTTGTTTTTGAGATGGCGTACCGTTATTGCGGCGCGCCAGCCCAAGGGGATAAACATGCAGTTCTTGCTTGAGCGCCTGGAGTTTGCAGGTGCGGCGCCGGCGCAAAGCGGCCAGAGCTTCAATCTGCGCGATGCCGTGCGGCTGCAGATTCAGCGTCTGGTTAGCTCGCACGTCTGGGCCGGTTCGACCGGTCTGGAACTCATGCGCGTCGGCCTGCCTTCCCTGACCGGCGCCGGTTATGCCCAGAAAGATGACGTACAGCGTTATTCGCTGGGCATCCGCGACATGATCGTGCGTCACGAACCTCGGCTGACGGGCGTACGTGTGACCGTTGAGGAAACGCGCAGTTCCGTCATGCCTTTTCAGGTAGTCGTCACCGGCAAGCTCGCCGACCAGCCGCTGACAGAGACCTTCAGCTTCGGGTTGCCGCGCCGCTAGGCGCTTCCAGGCCATGCAAGTCTACGGAACTCAACTCAAGGACTACTACCAGCGCGAACTGGCAGGGCTGCGCAACGACGCCGCTGCATTTGCGCAGGCCTATCCGACAGAGGCGCAGGCACTCAAACTCGATCGCACCGGTTCGCACGATCCTCACGTGGAAATGCTGCTGCAGTCCTTTGCTTTCCTGACCGGTCGGGTGCAATATGAGTCCGAAGTCAGCAAGGCGCTGATCCCGAACGTACTCCTCGGTTACCTTTACCCGCACCTGGCGGCGCCTGTGCCGTCCATGTTGATTGCCCAGGTCCGCGTCAAGCCGGACGAYGCGGCCGGCGCGGTTCTGGAGCGCGGGCGGCAGGCCAGTGTGACGGCTGAGGACGGCCGGGGCCGGAAAAGCGTCTGCCGCTTTACGACAACCTGCGACTTGCCTTTGTTGCCGCTGGGCATTGTCGAGATTGAAATGTTGCAGGCGGGAGATTTCCCGGTCGGGTTGAGCGACGAACGTTGCTTGTCGGTGCTGCGTGTTCGGGTGCGCAGCCTGGGTATCGACCCGGTGAAGGCGCTCAAGAAAACCCGGTTGCGCTTTTACATCGACACCAGCCAAAAAGACGCCTGGTATTTGCAGGAGATGCTGGGCCTGCATCTGCACGCCGTTGACATCGCACAGATTGGTGGTGAGCCACTGCCAGGCGCAAACCAGAGCGCCGTCCACTGGCTCGGGTTTGAGGACGAAGAGGCCGCTCTCCCGGTCCGAAACAACATGCATCCCGGACACCGGCTTCTTCAGGAATATTTTTCCTTTCCGGAAAAATTCATGTTTTTCGAAACCGACGAGTTTGACCTAGCTCCGTTTGAGAATGGTTTTGACTTGTTGTTCCAGTTTGACGTGGCTTCCCATAAGGATCGCCAGCTCTCGTCACGTTCGCTCAAGCTCAACTGCGTGCCCATGGTGAACCTCTATCGTCAGCGCATGGAGCCTCTGGCGCTTGACCACACGCAGTACGAATACCAGCTAACCGCAGACGTGCAGAACCGCCAAAACTGCGAGATCTACAGCATTGAGGAGCTGGTTTCCATTAGCGCCGACGGCAGCCAACGCAAGCTGGTGCCGTACTTCGAACTTGGGAACGCGAAGACGCGCGGCACCGATGACTATTTTTATGTCATGCGGCGCGAGGAAAACCAGCTTGGCGGCATTGCCGGTACCGAGGTGTTCATATCTTTTCTTGATGTCCGGCAGCAGATGGCACTGCCGCCGGCAGAAGTTGTTGGCGGGCGGGCGCTTTGCACCAATCGCAAGCTGGCAGAACAACTGCTGGTCAAGCAACCTTTGCAGCTCGAAGGGGCGGGGCCGATCACGGTACTCGAAGTGATAAGCCGGCCCTCGCGTCACATCACCCCCGCGCTGATTGGGCGGCGTCCCTGGTCGCTGGTTTCCCAGCTCGGCATGAGCCACTTGTCGATGGCAGAGGGGCCGCAGGCGCTCGCTGCATTCAAAAGCATGCTGCGCGACCACATCGACCCTCTGCAGACACAGGCTTTCCGCARCATTGAAGGAATTCAGGCGCTGCAATGTCGGCCCGGCATGCGCTACACGATACGCGATGGAGTGCGGGGCTATGTGCAATGCCTCTATATCACCCTTACGCTGAATCGAAAACAGTTCGAGTCGACCAGCATGCTGCTATTTGCGTCGGTGCTGCGCTATTTTCTTGCGCTCTACTCGACAGTCAACAACATGGTCTGCGTAAGCCTGGAAACCACTGACGAGAAAGGAGTACTCAAAAGATGGCCGCCAATGGTTGGGGCCCAGATCGTTCTTTGAGCCGCCGGCTCGAGCAGCGTTTTGGGGAGTTCAATTTCCTGCAGATGATCCGTCTGTGGCTGCGCCAGCCGGATGATCGTGCCGGCGGGTCGGGCCAGACCGTGCGTTTCGAGGCTGATCTTGATGCGGGCTTTCCCGCGCGCGCGGCGAGCGCCGTGCGCGTGCAGGCCATTGCATCCGGGTCGTCTGCGGTTCCGGCGTTGATCGAAGCTGAAGGCGATCTGCATGACCGGCCCCAAATGCTGGCAATCATCACCCCGGACTTCTGTGTTGGCAGTGCACTCGGTCCCTTGCCCGAACCTTTTCTCGAGTGGATGCGCGAGCTGGATCGTGCAGGAAAATCCGCGACGCGCGCATTTCTCGACATTTTCAATAACCGGCTAAATCTGCTGCGTTATGAAACTCGCGCCGGCTTTGAGCCTGGGCTGAACAACGAGCGGCCTGAGCGCAGCCAGCTTGCCGAATACCTTGGCGCGCTGATGGGGGTGGACAACGCCGAGCAGGCCGGGCAAATCCCGATGCCCCAGCGCCAGTGGCTCGGCATCGGGGATTTGCTGGCAAACGGCCGGCGGTCGGCAGCCGGGCTGGTTCAGGTGATCTCGGCGCAGCTTGGATTTCCAGTCAGGTTGCAGCCACTGGTGGGCGCATGGCGTGCAATCGATCCGGACGATCAGCACCGCCTGGGCCGCAGTGGTCACCGGCTTGGCGTTGACATGCTGCTTGGTCGCAGCACTTGGGATCAGCAGTCGCGCATCCGGCTGACCGCAGGCCCTGTCGCTTACTCCCAACTGGAGGCACTGCTGCCGCCGCTGAAAAAAAACACAGAACCAAAGCGTTCGCTGCGTCAATGGCAACGCCTGCAACGCCAGGTCGATATAGGCAGTGAAGCACCTGCCGTGCACAGCTCGTATGAGGAACTGCAAGGCTTGCTACGGTTGATGCTTGACCGTCGCCACGATGCCGAGATCGAACTTTCGGTGCTTGCCGCAGAGGTGCCGCTGGCGCGGCTGGTATCGACTCAGGCCTCCGGTTTCTCCGGTATGCGTCTGGGCTTTAACGCATGGCTGAAGTCGCGGCCGACGGATGGCACCGCTGGCGTTTCGGGTGTTTGTGTTGCGCGCTTTCTGGTCCCCGCCTATGAGTCGGGAGCCATGACATGAACGACCGCGTAACTGGCATGACGACCGCGCTGGCTCTGCTGTCGCCGGCGCCGGTCGTCTACCTGCATGTCGCGCTGTTCCTGGAAACGGGCGTCATCCTGGGTGACGGTAGCTTTCGGCTGGTCAGTTTTAAAGGGCAGGAAAGCATTTCTGATCATTTTGAGTACGAACTGGAGTTGCACGGAAACTCGGACCCCGAGAGCGGCCTTGAGCTGGCCTTTGATGACCTGCTCGGGCGACCGGTCACTGTGGGGGTTCACTACCCTGTGTTGGATGGCCAGCAGCAGCCGACGCGCGAGGAAGCCAACGAGTGGTTTGACCAGGCCGTACACGGCCAGGACGAAGGCGTGCGGTTGTCCCTGTTCAATGGCATCGTCGCATCCTTCTCAATGGAACAGCCAGGCGTCTATCGCGCGACCATGCGGCCGGCACTTTGGAAGCTTACGCTCACGAACAACTACTGCATCCATCGCCAGCTGAATGTGCGTGATGCTATTGCGGGCGTCCTGCGCAAGCACAACATTGACTTTTCGGTCGCGGCGCTGGTTGGCTCAGGCAATCTGGCAGTCGCGAGGCAGCAGGACTGGCTGCAGGCCGGCGAAACCGACTATGAGTTCGTGCGGCGGCTCATGTCGAAAGCGCACATCTACTATTTCTACGTGACCACCGGCACCAGTCACACAGCGGTTTTCGCCAACCGGCCTGTTTATCCGGAGGCCCTGCCCGGAGGCAAGCCGCTACGCTACTGCGGCACCCAGGAAGATACTCTCGGCCTGGCTCAGCCCGACATGATCGGTGACTACCGGTTTCAGCAGAGCCTGGCCAGCAGCGCGGTGACCTCGGTGTTCACGCGCGAGGAGGCGGCTTGGGAATCGGACGCAGTGGCCGGGTTCCAGAGCTTCCATGCACAGACCAAGCCGGCACCTGGCGCCTTGCCATTCAACCAATACCAGATCTACCAATACGGCTGCAGCGACGTTGAGGTCGATCACTATGCCCATGCAACGCAGGACACCCTGGATACGGGTAGCCGGCAATTCAGTGGTTCGAGCTATTGTCCCTACCTGCATTGCGGCCACCGCTTCTCGGTGACGCAGGAAGTGCGTTCAGGGCAATGGCCGTTGCAGGTCAGACCTCAGCTGGAGGGAAGGAGCTTTGTCGCGACGCAGGTTCAGCATGAGGCAACACTCGACGGCAGCTACAGCAACAAGTTCCAGGCGACAGACGCCCAGGGGCTGGTCACGCCGTTCTCCATCCAGGAGACCCAGCAAGGCAGCGTACTCGCCAGTGTCGTCTCGGGTGGAAACCAGGGTGTTGCGCCGGTGGGTTGGCGCTATATGCAGAAGGATAACTTTGACCCGGAGACCAGCCGCATTGTCGACAGCGAGGGAATTTCTCCGGTGCTTGAGGCGCAGGGTGTCTATGTGCGGTTCTCGACAGGCCAGGACATCTTTTCACCGGACGGTGCCGACCCGGCGGAGCCGGTCTGGGTCAAACTGGCTGCGCACATGCAGACCGTGCCGGAGATCGGTGCGACGGTCATCATTACGCGCGCGCAGGATCAATCCGAGCTGCCTGAAATCCAGAGCATCATCCAGGCTAATGGCACCAAGGTCATCATGCCGTCAGGCTGGACGGCCAATACCAACGTTGGCAGCAGCTATTCGACGGCCTACGGCGACGGCAAGAGCATCCGTTTCGGCTTGCACTCCGATGCTGACCTGGACAACGCGGTTGCCATCGTTAGCCAGCAATACGACAGTGGAAAGTTCCGCGAATCATCGTATTCGCAGGGCGCGAGTTATGGCTATTCGACCTCCGAAGACGGCGCGAGCGGCCTGCTGAGCCAGTCAGATTCCTTCGGTTCGACCTACAGCACGCATAAGGGAGCGGAAAGCTGGAGCAGCACCGAGTTTGGTACGACCACCAACCACTCGATTGTGACCGGCGACGCCACCAACACCAGTACGAATCAGGGCACGATCAGTAACACGACGTCGCAAAACGTCGTGTTCAATACAACCACGACCGCGAGCCAAACCAGCGAGTCGTTCACGGTTAGCGGCGTCAACCTCGACGTAACCGGTCAGCACATCTCGACCTCGGYGGTCGGTATGGCTGTCAGCGCAAGCGCGACCGGAGTGCGGCTGTCGGGCTCGATGGAGGGAATGAGCAGYAGCAGCAGCATGGTCGGCCTCAGCGACAGTGACTCGGTTGTTGGCATGAGCATGCAGACCAGCGCAACCGGTTCAAGCAACAACGTTGCGGTGACGCTTGCTTCGGATCATGTCTCGATGACGCTGGTCGATACGGGCACCAATCTGGTTGGCGTCAGCAACAGCACCTCTCTGACCGGTGCCAGTACGGCGATGAACCTGGTTGGCGCTCACAACGAGGTCAGCCTGACCGGCCTGTCCAGCCGGGTCAGCCTCACGGGCCAGAGCAACAGTGTTTCAGTTCTGGGGTCGAGTACTGACATCTCGCTGTCGGGCGACACCACGGCGATCTCGATGAAAGGCGCATCAACCTCGATTGAAATGACCGGGGCCGGCATCCTGGTGCAACTCACCGCGTTGCAGGCGACGATGCAGATCACGGGCCTGAGCCTGACGATCACCGAGCTGAAGATCTATCTCTAGGCCGCCATGAAGATCATCAAGCCCTTGAGCCTAGGCCTGCTCTACAAGACATACCGGCAATCCGGCATAAACCGCCTGGTGGTGACGGCGCTGGGTTTTTTTCCGCTGGGTGAAGTCAGGCCGCAGCGCTTTCTCATGGAGGGCCCGCAATGGGCACGGGTACTGGCCGCATTGCCGCTGGGCCAGGCGCTGGACGAGGCGATGCCCAAGACCGGGGCCGAAGCCCTGGTGCTGGGTCGCGCTTGCGCGCCGGGAAACCGTCCGGTGAGGCGCATGGAAGCGCGGCTGCAAGTCGGTCCCATCGACAAGCGTCTGGCGGTTTTTGGCGACAGGCAATGGCGCTATGGCGTCTTGCCGCTCTTTGGCATCTCGCAGCCTGCGGAATTTGTACACATGCCGCTTGATTTCGCACATGCCTTCGGTGGTCCGGGCTACGAAGACAATCCGGTTGGCTGTGGCCATGACGGCAACCGGTTCGCCGCAATGGCCGGTGCGAACGAAGGGGTCATGCCGAACATCGAGTACGCCGCTCAGCCCGTTGAATGCCATGGGCGTCGCTATCCCCCTGCCGGACTTGGGCCCATGCCTGTCGATTGGGTGCCTCGCAAGCGCTATGCCGGTACTTACGATGAACGCTGGCTGCGCGAAGATTATCCCGGCTTGCCGCGAGATCTTGACTGGCGGCTTTATAACCAGGCTGCCGCCGACCAGCGCATCGCGAATCCTTTCGCGGGCGGCGAAGCCTACCTGTTACAGGGGATGCATCCGAAGATTGAGACCATCCGGGGCGCACTGCCTGAGCAGCGCGTCAAGGCTTTCGCGCTCAAAAAGGACGCTTCTCCCGCTTCGCTGGCTGAAATCGGGCTGCGTATGGACACGGTCTGGTTCCTCCCCGAGCAGCAACTCGGTATTGCGGCGTGGCGGGGCGAGATGCAGATCACTGACAGCGATGCACTGGACATTGGGGTATTGATGCTGGCTTACGAAGGCGCGACCGAGGCGCAGCGTACCTTGAACTATTACGCAGAAGTGCTCACGCTGCGCCTGGACCCCAAGACTGCACCGTTGCATGCGCTCAACGAGTCGCAGCTCGCGCCGCGGCTCGATCCGGTCGATCCCGCGCTGGCTGCCACCGAAGCCGAGGCGGCACTGAAAAAACGCCAGGACGTGCTTGACGAAGTGACGCGCGAATTTTGGCAGCAAAGCGGCATGACGCCGCCCGCAGGCTACGAGCCGCCAAAAGCCGGGCCGCCCCTGCTCCAGACACCGTCGGCGAAGGCCCTGGCCGATGGCGACATGGACTTGACCGGCCTGATGCACAGTGTGGAAAAGCTGGTGGCCAGTACCCGCGAAAACGCGGCCGCTCAGCAGGCAGCACTTACTCACCAGCTCGCAGAGCTACAGGTGCTGACGGGGCAGACGGATGTTCCCGTTGGGGAGCATGGAAATGCTCCGGAGTCCGGGCCGCTCTGGACGGAGGTGTTGCAGCGCGCCGATGGTACGGCGACGCGAGAGGCACTGGCGCCGCTTGCACTGGCCGCGACGCCATCCGAACATGCCGACCTCATGGCTGCCGCGCAACTCAACAACAAAGCCCGCCATGCGTCTCCCGTCCCGCTGTCGCCCGCGCAGGTGCTGTCGCCCGCTGTCGCGTCGCTGCTGGGGGCGCAGGTGCTGGCCTGGGCGAAGGCGGGAGAAAAGCTTGCCGGCCGCGACCTTGCCGGCGCGGACCTGCGCGGAGCCGTACTTGCGGGCCTTGACCTTGACGGATGCATGCTGGAGTACGCCGACCTCAGCGGTGCCGATCTGCGCGGCTGCAACCTGCGCCGCGCTGTACTGACGCAGGCGCGACTCAATGGCGCACTACTTGATGAGGCCAACCTTGATGAGGCCAATCTCTGCAGCAGCCATGCATGCAAAGCGAGTTTTCGCGGGGCGAGTCTTTGTTCGGCTCGTGCTTCCAGGGCGACATGGACGCAAGCTTGCGGCTCCGATTGYGACCTGTCAGCCGCTCAACTCGACGATGCAGATCTTTGCGGCGCAAACTTCGATCGCGCGACGCTGGACACAACAATTTTCAACCAGGCCAAACTGGCTGGAAGCAGCTGGTGCGGTGCCTCGTTCAACAAATGCGTTGCCTGGAAGCTGCAAGCCCGGGGGGCCGATTTTTCGGGTTCGCGATGGCAGAGAAGTGCACTGATCGGTTCCGACCTGTCGACCAGTCAATGGAGAGAGGCCCGGCTGGTGCAAGTCCAGGGGAATGACAGCGACTGGCGTGGCGCCGACCTGTCCGGATTGCGCGCTGAACGCGGAAGCTGGACGCAAAGCCAGTTGCAGGGTGCGCGGCTCGACGGCGCTTTCATTATGGCGTGCGACATGAGTCGGGCTGACCTTAGTGCCGCCAGCCTTGACGGTGCCTGCCTGCCGCGCACTCTCATGATGAAGGCTCAGCTGCCCGGTGCGAGTGCCGTGGGCACCGATTTCTACCAGGCGTTGTTGCGAAAGGCTGACTTTGGAAAAGCCGACCTGCGCGACGCCAGCCTGTATGAAGCCGAACTCACCGAGGTCTGCCTGGTTGATGCGGACACACGCGGTGTACGTCTGGATGCGCGCAGGAGGCTCGCATGAACAGGACTTACAGCCAGGCCTCCGCTCAGGATTGGGCCGAGATTCAGCGCCTGGTGCGGCTTGGCCGTCCGGTGCGTGGCCAGATGCTGGCCGGACTGGATGCAAGCGGTCACGATTTCACCGGTGCGGTTTTCAGCGGCTGCCAGCTGGCGGGTTCGCATTGGGCCGGTGCCCAGCTGGAGGGAGCGTCCTTTATTGATTGCGAACTCGGCGCGGCCGACTTTTGCGATGCCGGGTTGCGCCGCACCGCTTTTTGCCAGAGCCGCCTTGCCGGCAGCGATTGGCGTGGTACGGCCGGCACTATGCTGGCCTTCAGTCAGTGTGACCTCCGTCAAAGCCGTTGGGACGGTGCGCGCCTTGAGAAATCCATGTTGACGAAGTGCGATATCGGCGGCTCTTTCTGGATTGAGGCGCGCTTGCTGCGCAGCGCATTTGCAGATTGCCAGTGGGGCGRCAGCGACTGGCAGGGTGCCGAATTGCAGCAGGTAAGCCTGAACGAAGCACAACTGCAGGAAGCCAGGCTCGCCGGCATGCGTGCCAGCACCAGCCTGTTTATCAAAGCCAGCTTCGCCGGGCAGAAACTGGCCGGCGCCAGCTTGTTGCGCTGTACTTTGCAGGGTGTCGATTTTTCAGGTGCTGACCTGAGCCGCGCCAGCATCCGTGAATCGAATTGTGCCGAAGCCCGCTTCAGTGCAACACTGATGAACGGCATTGACGCGACACGCTGCCAGTTCGTAAAAGCGAAGTTTGACCGGGTAAATCTTGACGGCGCCCAACTCGAGGGTGCGGTATTGCAAAAAGCCCAACTCAACGGAGTTTCGCTGCGCGGAGCCGGACTGGTGAAAACGATCTGGGATCACAGCAGGCTTGACAGTGTCGTTTTCGCGGGATCGGACTTGCAGTTTGCCCAGTTCGCGCATGCGAATGGCCGGGCAATGGATTTCCGGTACTGCAAGCTCGACCGTACGAGTTTTCACTGTGCGGTCTGGACCGGTGCCGATTTCACCGGTGCCAACGTAGCCGCCGCCCTGGGCACCCAGGAGGCGCGCGCTGCCGCCGAAAAACGTTCACTTGAAATGGAAGCCGCATGAAACAGGCAACACAACAGCTTGACCTTCCCGCGCGCGCCGCAACCGTGCACGGCTGGGGAGAGGCGAGCATAGGCCGATCGCTCGGACAAGCGCAGTGGCGGCTGGCAGACGGCCGGCTTGCGTTGCAAGCGGTTTCCTGTCTGCTCACACCGCTGCCCGGTGATACGGTGGCCGTGCTGCAAAGTGCTTCGGGCTTGTTCGTGACCCATATTTTGCTGCGCCCACAGTCGGCCGCGGACACGCCGGGCGCAGGCCGTGCCGAGCTTTCCGTGCCGGGTGCAGAGCTTATGGCGATCACCCAACCAGCTTTTGAGTTGGCCTGCACCCGTCAAATCGCACTGCGTTGTCTTGGTGACGTCGAGCTGACGTCGGCCAGCGGCTCCGTCAGCGTCAATGCAAGGGATTTTCTGGCATCCGTCAGTGAGACCATGGTGCAGTCGGCACGCCATCTCGTAACGCGTGTCGAGCACGGGATCATGCAGGCCTCGGCGCTGCTGCGGCTCCATGGGCGGCAGGCATTGGTCACGGCCGAAGAAGACATCAAGCTCGATGCTGAACGCATCAGCCTGGGATGAACCATGTTCGCCAATACGAACCTCTGCGTCATCAATTTCGCGTTTCCCGACGTCTGTCTGGTGCCTACGCCGGTGGGGCCGGTGCCCATTCCGTTTCCCAATATCGTCATCACGATTTCGCACATTCCTTCGCAAGCCTGCGTGATCATCGGCGGCGGACTCGCTGAAAACCTGGTGACGCAGGGCACGTTGAGCAACGGCGACGAGCCTGGCGTCAACCTGGGCGTGGTTTCGGGCATGGAAATTGGGCCGGACCGATA
The DNA here is from genome assembly GCF_056406035.1 of Polaromonas sp. P1_E1_2. Classification (NCBI taxonomy): domain Bacteria; kingdom Pseudomonadati; phylum Pseudomonadota; class Betaproteobacteria; order Burkholderiales; family Comamonadaceae; genus Polaromonas; species Polaromonas sp. P1_E1_2. Next base: position 17,717 of record NZ_JBFUAZ010000001.1, read on the forward strand.
CCTCATGGGTAGCTTCAAGGTCGCGATGGGCGGTGTGTTTGCGACACGGCTGACCAGTGTGGTCGGGCAGAACGGCATGATAGGCAACGCGATCGGTATGTCGATCACACCTTCGCAGGTATGCGTGATGGTGCTGGGATGATCATGCGCATCGTCAACGCTTTTCTCGGCACAGCGGCATTGCTGGCTGTTTCCGGCTGCGGTTTTATCAGCTACGCGCTGGACTACAGCCCCACTACGCCGCTAAAGACGCTGAACATCGTCGCTGAATTCGATGCCAATCAGAATATGGGAACCGAGGTCGACCTGGTGTTTGTCTTCGACAAGAACGCGGCGGCCGTCTTGCCGAAGACCTCACCCGACTGGTTTGCCAATCGCGACGCGCTGCAAGCCGGTCTGGCCAGCGGCATCGCAGTGCTTGGTGTGCAGGTTGTCCCTGGCAGCACGGTCACCAACCAGCCCCTGCCCAGTGGTTATGGCAAGGCCGTCTATGTCTACAGCTACGCAAGCTATGTGAGCGCCGGCGGTCAGGCTGTCGCCAACATCACTGCCTACAAATGCGCTTTGATCACACTGCGTAGCACGCAGATCAGCTATACGAGCTGCCTTTCATGATTGGAGAACCCATGCCCGAAACCATTTCAGCGCCTAAAGCCGCCCAGCCTGCGGCGAAACTGTTCTCAGCTGCGGCTGGCCCGGCCTTGCCCGACAGTGTCCAGTGGATCGAAGGGATGCTGCTGTCACCCCAGCATTTCCAGCAAAGCGATGTTTACTGGCAGGAGCAGTTGAGGTACCGGCTGTCGTGCGTCGCGCCGGATTTCTGGGGATTGAGCCTGCTGCAGCTGGATATGGTGAAGCTCAAGGCCGGTATCGTCGCAATCAAACGGCTTGAATGCATCATGCCCGACGGCACGCCGGTTGTGTTTCCTGGCTCGTACACCGGAAAAGCGCTCGAACTTGATGTCACCGCGCAGTTGCAGCGCACGCCGGATGGGGTGCGGTTGTCGCTGATCATGCCCGTGAGGGGCAACGCCTCCAATCACTGGAATACGACACCGGCACGCAATGAGGTTGTGCACGGCCTGGTATCGCTTGACGAGAACACCCTGACCGGATCGGTGCCGGTCGACCGCCTGCGGCCGGCGATATCGCTGTCAGCCGAAGTCGCAGCCCCGGCCGGCTACGAGGTGTGCCCCTTGTTCGAGTTGTTCCGGCGCGAAGAAAACAGGCATGTCGAATTCAAGCCCTACCACCCACCCATGCTGTGCTGGCAGGCCGGCGATTTTCTCAAGGCAACCGGCTTGCGGCACCGGCTTCAGCTGCTCAATGAAGCGCTGTGGCTCAAGCTGCGCGAATTGGGCGCCAACCGGGAAAGCGACGGCCCCGAGGACGATGAATTGCAGGGTGCCCATTTCCGCAAGCACCTGGAGATGGCCCGGCGGCTGGCTGCCGTGCTGCCTCAGTTCAGCCTCATCGTGCAGCGCCCCGAGTCGAGCCCGCGCGCGGTCTACGACAGCCTGGCGCTCCTGCTTGGCGCGATGGCATCGTTCGGCGCCAATCCCATCCCGCCGGTGCTGGACGCTTATCAGCACGATGACTGTTCGCCGCAGTTCCGGCGTGCGCTGGACTATGTGGTGCGCAAGCTCAGCTATATCAATACCAGTTTCGAGCTGCAGCCGTTTGAACGCCATGCCGACGGCACATTTACACATGTGTTGCCTCCTGACGCGGGTGAACAACTGCTTGTCGAGCTCAGGCCGCAAGGCGGCCAGGGCCTGGGGGCCGATGGCCGCGCGTCACTGGAACGCTGGTTGCTTGACGCCTGCATTGCGAGCGAGGCGTTGCTGCCTGCCGCAGCCCGGCTGCGCGTGACTGCAAGGCCACGCCTTTTGACCGCCGAGGAACTTGCGAAGCGCAACCTTCGCTCGGGGGCCGCCTTGTTTGCAGTCGACAACCAGGTGCTGCAGCTCAAGGAGGGCGAGACCAGACTGTTCGGCCCGGGACAAAACCTCGTCATTAGCGGTGACAAGAAGTCACCGGGAACCCCGCCCGCAATGATTCTGCTTTATCGTCCGCGCGCCGCAGGCACGCGGACCTGAAAGACGCAGCCATGCAGCCGGTCGCTTTGCCCGAAATGCCGCTCCTGAGCTGCTTTGCGCAGTTCTATGAGGAGGTTGCGCGCGTGCGGCAGGAAAGCGAACGCGGGTCGCTGCAAGCCTACCTGGGGGTCTCCGGTGCGGCACCGGCCGAGCCGGCCGAACTCGCGGGCCGTGTGAGCCTGCGCCTGGCCGACCTTCTGGCCGGCCAGGCACGCGATATGCGGGCTACCGCGAGTGAGGCGCAGCAACGCGCCTATACGGCAGCCAGCTATGTGATGGTGGTGCTGGCTGACGAGATATTCATCCTTGAACTCTCGTGGCCGGCGCAGGACGCCTGGCTCGAGGTTTTGCTTGAGCACCGGCAGTTCGGTTCGCGCCAGGCCGGGCGACGCTTCTTCGACATGGCGGAGCAGGTGCTGGCTGTGGTGTCCCGATCCAATCTGCATCGCGATCTCGCCGCCTGCTTTCTGCTCGCGCTGCAGCTTGGGTTCAAGGGAATGCACCGGGGAGCGCAGGGCCAGCTGTTCCTGGACACGCTGCGCCAGCGACTGTACCGTTTTGTCAACGGCCGACCGGCAGAGTCTGACGGCAGGCTGTTTGTGCAAGCCTATGAACACACGGTCAAGTCGACTGCCGATGCACGGGTCGCGCCCCTTCGCCCGTGGTTGCGTCTGGCGATGGGCTATGCATTTGGCTTTGTGCTGGTGTCGTCGGCGCTCTGGCTATGGCTGATCCAGCCGCTGGTCAAGGTTGCGGGTGTCTGAGATGAGCAGCATGAACAGCAGTACCTGGTTTGGCGTGCTTGCTGCGGTCGCGGCAGTATTCGGCATTCTGGTGTTGTGGCTGATCGTGCGCTCGCGCCGGGCCAAATTGATCGTGGCCACCGGCGCCATCAAGCCGGTTTTGGCGGGGAGTTTCTGGCGAACGTGCTGGCAGTCGTTCCTGGCCTGGTTGCGCGGGCTGCGTACCGTGCTGTCCAGAACCGCACGGGAGCGCTACCAGCAAACCTGGGTCATCCTGATTGGACAGGCCGGCGCTGGTAAAAGCAGCTTGATCGCTTCGTTGCACCAGGTCCAGCAACGGCCAGACGCACAGGCGGCGATGATCGCCGGCGTGCCCCACACAGCCTGGCATAGCCTGGCACAGGGTGAACTCATAGACCCGCAAGGCAAGCTCAGCGCTGCCGGTCAAACCGGGCCCGACGCGGCAGATTGGCAAACCGTGCTGCGCGGACTCGTCCACCTGCGCCCCGAACGTGCACTTGACGGGGCACTATTGGTGGTTTCCTCCCGCAACTTGCTGGGCATGGGCCGTGAGAGTGTGCTTCAACTCGCGCTCGATGCCCGGCGACAGCTCGATGACCTGCGTGCCGCCACCAGCCTGGCCTTGCCGGTCTACGTGATCGTCAGCCAGTGCGACGCGGTCGATGGATTTGCTCCGTACTGGCGTCTGCAGGGGCGTTCGCAGAGGGCAGGCATGTTTGGCTGGTCGGCGCGCGACGGCCTGTTGCAGTCCGGCCCGGTCCAGTGGATTGACGAGGCATTTGTTGACATCGGTGAACGACTCAAGGAAATCCAGGTAGAGGCCGCTGCGGCCCAGGAGCAGATTGCCGACGCTGATGCATTTTTTCTGTTTCCGAGGCATTTCGAGCGTTTGCATGCGCCCTTGCGCGATTACCTGGCCGAGGTCTTTCACGACACGGCGACGACGCAGCCTGCACTGTGCCGAGGTGTCTATTTCACGGGCTGCATCGAAGACACCGGCGCGCCAGCAGGCATGCCGCGTGCCGATATCTCGTTTTCCGAAGACGTCCTGACGCAGAAGGCGTTGGGGGAATGCGGGCTGGCGCGCGCCACGCTGGCATCATTCTGGTCGCGTGAGCCGGGGCTGCTGCGGCTTCAGCAAGCCTGCATCGTGCTGGCCGGGTTGCTGCTGTTGGCGCTGGTGTTATCGGGCTGGCGGCTGCAGCGCCAGGTTGATGGTCTGGGTCGCAGCATCGCCGCTCTCTACCAGTCGCAGGCGCTGGCAGATGCACAGGAGAGCTGCGCCGGCCGCCCATTGATTGACGATGCGCTGTCCCGGGCCTCGGCCCTCGATATCGACCTGGTGTTCGCGACGATGCCGTTGTCCTGGGTAGATCGGCGTGCCAGCAACAACGCGGTGCAGGCTGTCTCCAGTACCGTGATGGCGCGCACGGTGTTTCCGGCACTGGCTTGCGGCCTGCAGGCGCGGGTCGCGCGGCTCGACGCTGGTCTGGTCGCGGCGTCCGAGCCGACGCTTGCCGGTATCACAGTCAACAACTCGGCGTATGCCAAAACCCGTGCCAACCTGAAGGTGCTTGCGCTGGAGGTGAACAACCTGGAAGACAAGCTCCAGCGTTTCGCACGCTTGACTGCCATACCCGCCGAATCCACCGTCCGCAAGCTGGATGATCTCAACCTGATTTATCTCTACGTCTACGGAGCGGGCTTGCCCCTTGCTGCGGCGCGGCCCGGCGGCGTGGTTGCCGCTTCGCTCGAGCAAGTGCCTTACAGCGGCGTGGTGAATGTGCCCGAGCGTTCGCGCGGCAACTGGGCGCGCCAGTTGGCGAATTCCAGCCGGCAACTGCATGTCGATTTGCTTGCTGAGGCCTCGATGGGCCCCAGCCTCCTGGCCAAGGTTGATCCGGCAAAAGGGCCGCTTGTTGACAACACCAGGCGGTTCACCTCATGGCTGGTCTGGGTCGCCAAATCATGGGTGCCATCGGACCCGAACAACAACCCTTGCGCCGATGACGCGAAGGAACTGCGGCAACTGCTGTCGCCCCTCGTGACGCAGTACAGCTATCCGAAAGACCTGTTGGCAGGTGACGGCGGTTTTGATGAGGCAAGGTGCTACAACCCGGCCATGCAGGTGCTGCGCGGCATGCAGCTTTCGCCCTACGGGCCTCTGCTCATCGCACAGGGCCAGAGTCTCGTCATGAATCCGGCACTGTCGGCAGAGGTACGCGGCCTCGAAAGCCTGCTACAGCAGACTTTCATGCAGGTCCGGAACCCGCAGGCCTTCGCCTGCGTGAGTTCAGCGCCGGGCTGGCGCCTGGCAGACCTCGGCCGGTCCATGAATTACGCTGCTGATTACCAGCGATTCGCAGCAGGCCAGGGACTGCCGCCTCTCGGTGCGCCGGCAACCAGCAGGCCGCTGTTCGACCGGCTTGCGAGGGCGCAGCTTGAGCAGGTCATGAATGACGCGATGCGCTCGGCGCAGTCGGCGGCAACTGAGTCGTTCGTGCTTCAGGGACTTGACGCGGTCTCGGCGGCAGACCAGCAGCTTTTGCAGCAGAGTGGTGATTTTTCGCGCGCACTGGATCCGCTGATCGGCAACCTGCGGCTCTATACCCAGTTCGGCTTTACAGCGAGCGCAGGACGCGTTTCACAGTGCGCGCGGGACTTTTCATCGGATGCTCTGGGCCGCGTCTCAGGCCTTGTGAGTGGCAGCCGGCTTTATGACCCCGAGGCCGGTCCTGCCGACGGCCTGCTCGTGAACCTGGGCACCACACCGGTGATACGCGACTACCTCGCGCGGCAGGTTGCGCGCGCGCAGGTACTCGCTGGCTACGCTGATCCTTTCGTGAATCTGTTGCGCAACACTGACGGCGTCAACGATGCGCAGCGCGACAACGCGCAAACCTTGCCGTACTGGAGTAATACGATCAATGAGGTCACCAGTTACGTGCAGTTCAAGGATCCGGGCAAGCAAGTCGGCGCGCTCGACACGCTTTTCCTCAAGACCATTGCCGATCTCACCTATGCGAACTGTGGCAAGGTGCTGGCGGCCTACCAGCCAGCCGACTACGGCAACGACATGTTCTCGGAGAGGCGGCGCGACCTGATTGCGCAACTGAATCTGCGCTGTGTCGATCGTCGTACCGAACAGGCAACCACTGCCTACGATGCCCTGGCCAAACGGTTCAACAGCCGGCTCAAGGGGCGGTTTCCGTTCGGCGAGACCAGCAGTCCGGACGCCTCGCTGGCTGAGGTACAGACCTTCTTCAGTGACTACGCGGCACAACGTGAATCGCTGCAACAGTCGCTGTCAAGCCTGAGCAGCCCTGGCTGGGTCGTTTCGGCACGCGGGTTCCTCAGTGAACTTGATGCAGCCGATCAGTTTCTGCGGCCAGGCTTGGGTATAGGCGCAGCACCGCAGCCTCTAAAGCTCGACATCACTTTCCGTGCGCTACCCCAGGAGTCGCCTGGCAGTGAACAGGTCGTGAGCTGGGTTGTGAGCTCAGGTTCACGGGTGGCGAGCTATCCGGGTGGAAAGCCGTCAACCGTGGATTGGAGCTACGGCCAGGTGCTCGCGCTTGATCTGAATTGGGCCGAGCTGTCTGTTTGGCGACCGGCTGCTTACCCGGCGCAAAGCGGCTACCGGGCCGAAGGCAGCACAGCTTCGTTTACTGAAAGCGRCAACTGGGCGCTGCTGCGCATGCTGCAGCGCTACCAGCCTGCGCCGGCACGACCGGCCGATCCCCTCAAGCCCGGCAAGGCATTGCTCGAATTCAGCGTGCCGATACAGCGCACGACCCAGGCGACACCCACAGCAGCCCCGGTTGTCACGACGGGCCAGGCCACGTTCTACCTCGGCTTGACCCTGTCTGGCACCGATCCGAAATCCCAGGCCAGTACCAGCCTGGTCTGGCCGGGACCTTTCCCCAAGTCTGCACCGCAGCGGCAAGATGTTTCCACGCAAAAGCGAGCAAAACCATGAACACTGAATTGATGACCCGATCACAGCGTTACTTCGGCGAACGGCTTGGATGTTCGCTCGAGACCCTGCTCGACCCGATCGACGCGGGCAATCCCGCCGGTTATTCGGTCAAAGGCAATGGTGTCTACAACACCATCCAGAACGCCAGACGCGAGGACGATGCGAGTTTGCCGTTGGGTCCGTGGGAGCACAAGCTCAAGCGAGCGGACTGGCCAGTGGTGAGCCGTGTCGCCACCGAGGCCCTTTGTTCCAAATCCAAGGACCTGCAGGTCGCTGCCTGGCTGCTTGAGGCCGAAGTGAACCAGCATGGGTTTTCTGCGATAGCTCCCAGCCTTTTGCTGCTTGATGGCTTGTTGCGTGATTACTGGGACGATCTCTACCCCCAGGACGCTGATTCCGGCGGCGAACACCGAGCCAACATCCTGCGTTCGCTCAACAACCGTTTGCCGTTTGTGCTCAAGCAGCTCGCCATGACTTCAACGGGCATGCATCGCAATTACAACCTCGCCGATTGGGAAGTTGCCATGCACCGCGAACGACTGGCCCCGGCCGCCGCGGCCGCAGCTAGCAGCGCTGATGAGGAGGAGCATGCCAGCACGGAAACGATCACTGCAGCGATGGCCGCGACGCCCCTGGCCTGGTATCAGGCGCTGCACCAGCAGTTGAATGATGCGCTGGGAGCGATGCAACTGCTCAGGGACAGCATCGACCGCCATTTCGCGGTGGACGGACCGAGTCTGTCGGCGCTGGCCGGCTTGCTGGCTCAACTGCACGCATTGGCCGAATCTGAGCTGCAGCGGCGCGGGATAAAGCTGGCGACGGTGAGCGGGGATTCCGAGCCGGGGCCTGGCACCGTTGCGGGGTCCGACGAAACGGTCATTGTGGGTGACCAGATGTGGGCCATCGATGACCGGCGCCAGGTTTACGCAATGTTGGAGCAACTGGTGGAGGCGTTGCTGAAGATGGATCCGCACAGCCCGGCGCCTTACCTGATACGCCGTGCGATCGAATGGGGACGGCTCAACACCGCAGAGCTCTACAAGGAAGTGTTTATCCGTCTTGGCGGCCAACTCAATATCTTCGAATTGGTAGGGCTTGAAACACCCGCAGCGCGGGAGGAAACATGATCGCATCATCTGAACCCCAAGGGCTTCTCGTACCGGTTTCCCTGGGGACTGATCCGTCGACCCCGTCAGTGGCGATGGATATCGCCGCTTCGGTCTGGAAAAACCTTTGCGAACTGCCGTCCCTTCTATTTAAGGAGCGTTCGGGCATTGCTGCCGCCCTGACCGGCCCGCGCTTGGGGCGCGCCTGGGCGCGTGCCGTAGTTATGTACTGGAGCAGGCTTGAACGCCTGGGCAGCCTGGATTTGTCGCAACCACTCTACATCCTGAACGTGGGTCCGGATGACGGCGCCCTGGCTGCGATGGTGTTGACCACTTTGCGCGATGAGATGCATGCCTGCGGCATGCTCGGCTGGCCCGTCCGGTATGTGCTGTGCCCGCTGGCCGGTGAAGAACCGGCACTGGCGCTGCTCAAACAGCCGGCACTTCAGCCTTTTGTCGCGCGCGGCTGGCTTGACCAGGCGAGCTGGCAGGCTCGGCGCGGCCACCCGCTTTTGCTCGGTGCGAACCGCTTTGCCCTGTTCGGGTCACGCAACCCGGTGGTCGCGATGACGGCAGGCGGGTTCTCCGCATTGCCGGCAGAACTGTACGGTGTGCACTACGGCGAACTATTGCAGGCGCGGGTTCAGGCGCAGCCAGGCAGCGAAGGCCGTTTTGCGCTGGTTTCCGAATGGCAGGCTTTGGCGGAGGATGAGCTTGCCTCAGCCGCTTCCGCGCTGCTGGGCCATTACCGCGCCAGCCTGATCAGTGCCACTGTTCTGCTTTCAAACGCCGCACTGTCCCTGCTGGATGCGCTTGCCGATTTTTCTGCCGGACGCTATTTGCTGCTGGCGGCAGACCAGGGAGTCGCCGATGAGCGGCAGATCAGGCTTAACTGCATGGCGCTTCCTGAACAACTCGCTCCTGGTGAACTGGGACTGCCGGTCAATTTCCATGCGCTTGGCATGCATCAGGAAAGCGCCGGCGCACATGTTGCGCATCTGGAGTGGGGCGCATCGGGATGCATTCAGCATATGGCCTGCCGCGACGATGCCATCGGCATGGATGCCGCAAGCTGGAGCAGTCTGGTCGAGACGGTAGATGAAGACCATCCAGCGGAGCGCTGGTGGCACGGGGCTCCCCACAGTCCTGTGGAGAGCGTTGACGAAATCAATTTTCGCCTTCGCTGCTCGGGTCATGATCCCTGGGCTCTCCAATCCATCCTCGACAGCCTTGATCTTCGCCTGCTGGACGCTGCGGACGAAGGTGCACTGCAAACACTGCACCGCAGCCTGACACGCACGTGGCAGCACATGACACAGCGTCAGCGTTGTGATGCCGGGACAGGCCTGGCACGCCTGCTGGTGCATGTGGGTCAGTGGGCGCTGGCGCGTGATGTGCTCGCCGAAACTCCCGACAGCGATTCGCCGACGGCTTCTCGCATCGATCAGCTGCTGCTGCGTGCGCGGCTGGAGGCGGAAACCGGGCGCAGCGCCACTGCATTGCGCGTCGTACGGGAATGTCTGCGCCTGGATGCCGGTCATCCTGAGGCACAAGGCATGCATGAGCTGCTGGAGCGCCGGCTGGCCAATTGGCAGGCCAGCAACTGGTATGAAGCCGACGCGCTGCGCGACGATGAGCTCTCGCTCGAGCCACTTGATGTCCTGCATATCCCGGCATGGCTGCATCAATACCGGGACCCGAACATCGCCGTGGTGGCCGGATTGCCGCCAATTACGTGTGAAGCAGAGGCGCAAACCTATCTTGCCCATGTAGGCGGCAGCGAGGGGACCGAATATGCAGTGGTTCACCGGAATTTAGGTTTTGTCGGTGCCGTCGGTTTGCGCCGCGAGGCCGATATGGCGCATATCCATTTCTGGATAGGTGTCGAGCATCAAGGCACTGGCTTTGGTGCGCGTGCGGTGCGGCTGCTGACGGCAAGCCTCGCCGGTGGCCCGGTGCGGCACCTGTTCACCTCGGTACACGAGGGCAACACGCGCTCGCACCGGCTGCTTGAAAAAGCCGGTTTTGACACGCTCGGGCACGAGTCGCGCGGCGACGATGTGGGTTACCGGTTCATGCACCTCGCGCTGCCTGGCGCGCTTGCCTGCACTCACGACGAACTCGAGCGCCGGCTCGCGGCCGTGTGCGAATGCATCGGGGAGCCGCTGGTGCGTTGACTCTGTTTTCAACCGAAGGAGAAGAAACCATGGAATGCAAAGGAAGGGTTGGAGAGATCGGCAAAAGCAAGCTCGAACCGGCGCGAAGCTGTCACCCGAAAGTCAAGCAGCCCAAGCTCGAGATCGGTAGCCATGCGCGGCAATTGACCTGCAAGAAGGCGTCATCGGGCGCATTGGTGGAGGTCGACCATATGAGCCCCGGCTCGTTGCATCAGGCAATCGGTTACTCGATGAAGGGCGGCGCCGCCTGGACCTTCCTGAAGCATTTTCAACCCTAACTGGAGATCGACCATGGCAGCCAGCCGCAAACGCAAAGCCGACCAGATCAGCAAGGACCTGCTTGGTCCTGCTCCTAGCAACTTCCCGCCGATCAAACGCGTGAAGCAGGAGCTCGGCACGTACACGCAGCAGTCGACTTATAAAAAAACACCGTCGAAAGCGTCGGTCGAGGTCGACCATATGAGTCCCGACTCGCTGCACCAGGCCCTTGGCAGCTCGCGCAAGAGCGGTGGCGGTGCATCGTTGAGCAAGCGGCTGCCGGCCGCTGCGATGAACAAGACCCAGCACAGGCGCAAGCTCACAACCGGTAGCGGCAACGCGGTCGAGGCGCATCGGGCCTATCTGCTCAATGCGCATCACGGGCAGGTACCGTTCGCCGGCCCCATGAACACAACCCAGGACCACTACGCGGCGGCGCTTGAGGTCGAGTTCCGTTCGACCGCGACGCCGTCCACCTTGTTCGGTCAACCGACGATTCACGATCCGCGGCCGTTCGATAAGCCGTCGCAGCAGGGAGTGGTGTCGAAACTCGATGCCGAATGGGGTATGGACCGGCAGCTCGACATGCTCAAGCGCATCCAGAACACCGGGCACATCACGGGCGAGCACGAACAGCACCTGATGGATGTGGTGACCGAGCAGCGTAGTGAACTGGCTGATCTCTATAAAACGCACGGCTTTTGACACGTGGCGCGGATAACCCCGCGTTTTTTCTTAACCCACCAGGAGTTTGACCATGGCATCGAGACGGTACACAGCGGACCAGACCGCCAAGGACAGGCTGGGCCCGGCGCCCAGCAATTATGGGCCGATACGCGGCCCCAAAAAAGTCATCGGCACGCACGCGCAGCAGTCGGTCTACAAAAAGACCCCATCGAAGGCACYGGTTGAGGTCGACCACATGAGTCCCGACTCCCTGCACCAGGCAGCCGGCAGTTCGAGGAAAAGCGGCGCCGGTGCTTCTCTGAGCAAACGCCTGCCGGCTTCGGCGATGAATAAAACGCAACACCGGCGCAAGCTCACGACCGGAAGCGGTGCAGTGGTCGAGCACCACCGCGCCTACCTGCTGAACGCTCATCATGGCCAGGTACCTTTCGCCGGCCCGATGGGCACGACGCAGGACCACTACGCGGCAACGCTTGAGGTCGAGTTCCGGTCAACAGCCACACCCGCGACGCTCTTCGGCAAACCGACGATTCACGATGCCCGTCCCTTCGATAACCCTTCGCAGCAGGGCGTGGTGCCTAAAAAGGACGCAGAGTGGGGTATGGACCGCCAGCTTGAGATGCTCACGCGCATCCGGAGCACCGGACATATCGATGCCACGCATGAAAACCATCTGAAGGACGTTGTCACCGAACAGCGCGCCGGCCTCGCCGACATGTACAAGCAGGCAGGAAAATGAGAGCGCGCATCGCGCCGGGCAGGTAAAGCATGGTATGGGCCAGGATGGCGCGTCGCGCCAATTTTGCGAGGGACGCCGCCTTCAAGCCGTCGACACGTCGCTATCTCGGCTCGCTGCCTGCTGCCGCCGTTGGCGCTGGCGCGGCGCGACTCCCCGGCTTGACCTCAGCAGCCTGCGCGAAATGGCCAATGACAAGACCCTGACCGAACCGCCGCTGAGCCCTGTCCGGTGGGTGGCTGGCCCGGGCTTCACATTCTGAACCTGAAAGGAAACATCATGCTACTCAGAAAGAAAAATGCCTCTGCGCAAAACCCGGGTCCGCAGCAGGGCGTGGGCGTGCCGCCAGCCGTGAAACCACCGACAAAGACCCAGCTGGCGGTCAAGCAGCGAGCGGCGCAGGGCCGAGCGCCGCTCGACCATTGGGACATGTTTGCCAACGTTATGGCCACGCGCAATGCGTTGCCGAAATCGCATCCGAGCCACCTGTCGCTACGTGCGGTTACAAAAGCCACCGCGACTGAAGTCCATCGGGCCACTGACGGCACACTGCCGATGCCCGACAAGGTCAAGGTGAGGGACGATGCCGGTCATGCTTCGACCGGTGGCGGCTACAGCGCCAAAAAGGACAGGACGAAGCCGATCACGCTGACGATGAAAAAAGGTTACGGAAAACGTGCGCTGGAAGAGATCACTCGTGACGAGAACACGGACAGCTTTCGCAAGCTCGTTCGCACTGTTGGTCATGAGATGACACACGTCGCGCAACGTAAAAGCCCGGCAGTCATGAAGGCCACGACCAGCCCGCAACGGGAAATGGAGGCCTACGGGTCGGAGATATTGAGTCATCCGCGGCTGCCTGCACTGCAGGGCCCACAGTTGCAGTCCACTGCCAAAAAATTCAGGAAGCAGGCGGCTGAAGTGACTGATCCAGGTGGCCATCTGTCTGCGGTTGAAGAAGACCGGCGCCGCCTTGTTGCGGCACAACTCGACACCGGCCGCGGCGTCGGCATGTAGATGGCGGGGAGAAACGGGGATTCAGGCCGTCTCAAACACAGCGCAACCGGCACGCTGGCCGTGCGGGCGGCTGCGCGGCCGTTGCGCTGCAGGGCACGAGCCCGGCATGCGGCAATTTTCGCAGTCCGGAGCCAGGTTACAGATACCGGTCGTGTCACCCGGGAAAAAATATGCACGTTTTCAGAGGGAGTAAACCATGGCATCCAAACGACAAACGCCAGCGCTGTCCAAGCCGGTCACAGCGCAGTCAGGCCCGAAGACGACGCGTACGGCATCGCCTTCCACCGCTGCTCCGCCGCGAGATCTCGTACATGCGACGATGACGGTCACAGCGCCAGGCGGAGGGCGCCTGACCGGCGGCAGTGATTCGCTTTCTGTGACGGGAAAAAACACCGCCTGGGCCAAAAAACCGGTCCCGGACGGAGGCGCCGGCGTGCCGAAATACCAGGCCCGCGTGGCCTATATGAAGGCCAACCACGCGGACCATCCGCTTGCACAAAAACTCATGGACCGGCATGTCCAGCAGACTCCGGCTGAGGACAAGCGCGGACTGTCCTGTGCAGAGGGCCACAGCCTTCTCGCTGCGCACCAGGAACTTAACCAGCGCGGCAACACCCATGCGGCGGCACACCTCGACGCGTTCACGGCCGGGCTGGTACCAGCCGTGCCGGCTTATGTGCCGGCAGCTGCACCGACCTTCGGCGCCAACACAAAAAATGCGCGCAAGAACCTGCTCATGAGCAAGTACCAGGCGGCCGAGGCGACACGCGTTGCGGAACATGGCACGCTCGTGCAGCAACGCCAGGCTACGCTCGACGGCCTTGCCAAAAGCATGACCGGCATGGACAGCTGGCACGAGTACGCGGCGAAGGAGTCGTCGTTCATGGCCTGGAACGACATCCAGCAGCACGGTGCGCTGTCCGATGTGCACCACCACGCCACCAGCGAGGTCAGCGCGGGTGACGCCATGGCGTATTGTGTGAAGTGCCGTGCCGAAGTCGCCGGCGGTCTGAAACACAAATGACCCCGATCCGGCAGACCGCTCGCCGGCGGCAGCAGGAAAACCCCGATCACAAAGAAATATATGCCGCGCATCTATGAATCCCCCACGATGGGTGACGCCGACATCCGTGTCGCGCTCGTCAGTGACCTCGGCCAGGCCGACCTTCTCGTGCACCGGGTTGGCAGCTGGGGCCTGGCCACCCGCCCGTGGCTTTGGTACATGGCCCCCAAGCAGGATGCGAACCTGTACGTTTACTTTTGCTCGCTTGGCATGGCACAGCTCGCGGTCTGCTATGTCGACACCTACGGCCAGGCTGGTTGGGTCAACAAACAGCAGCGGCACCCGGTAGCGCACTTGCTGCGCTGAGTTGTTATTTGGGTGGGGGCGGCAATGCGATGGTGCCCATATTGGGTGGCAGCCCGAGCTTGAGCGAGAGGTAGTTGCGTTGGGACAATGCCTCGTCCGCGCTGCCAAAACGCCCGACGGTGACCACTGACCATGAACCGCCCGCGGGCTCGCCCATCAGGACGACCGTGCTGGTGACACCTTGTGCCTGTATTGACGAAGCCAGCTGGCTGGCAGGCTGCGCCGTCGAAAACTGTGCCGCCTGCAGCGCGAAGCTGGGAGAAGCCGTGGCCACCGTCGGCAATATCAGGCTGGCCGCAGGCAGGGGTGACGATGCCGCGACGGCCGGCGCGCTTGCCGGGGCCGCAGCGACTGTAGAAGCGGCAGCGGCGGCTGGTGTGCTGCCAGGTGTTGCGGTTGGTGTGGAAGCCGCCCCTGTACCTGGAGTGGCACGGCCCGGGATTTTCGCTCCGATTTGTTGCGCTATTTTTGCCACACCTTCCTTGAATGAGGAAGGCGCAAGCAACCCGGCGGCGAAGACCACCATGCCGAATACCAGGGTTAACAGGACAAGGCCGTACTTCGCAAGCACGCTCGGACTCAGGCTTCACCGGCGCGGGTAGCGGTGGCGGCCTGGGCCCGGCTGGGGCTCAGGCTGTGTTTGCGCACCAGCCGTCCGAAAGCGCTGCGATCCTGTCCCGCGATCAGTGCCGCCTGAGTCAGGTTGCCGTTGGTTTGCATCAGCAAGCGGCTCACATACAGCCGCTCGAACTCCTTGACGGCCTGCTGCTTGGCTGTGCGAAAGACCGCCGGTTCGGCAGCGGGACGCTCGCCGCGGGGCTGTGACATTGCCTGGCTGATATCGACTTCGTTGCTGTCGCAGAGCAAGAAAGCTCGCTGGACAACATTCTCGAGCTCACGCACATTACCCGGCCACGTGTAGCTCTGGATAAATGCGATCGATGCCGGCGTCAGGCGAACCTGCGGCCTTCCATGATGGTGGCCGAGCCGCGTCAGGAAAATCCTGGCAAGTTCGATCCCGTCGTCGCCGCGCTCGCGCAGCGTTGGCAGATAGACCGATAACACGTTGATGCGATACAGCAAGTCCTTGCGAAAACGGCGTGCTTCGGCAAGCTCGTTGAGGTTGGCGTTGCTGGCCACGACGATACGAACGTCAGACTGTTTGGTCGAACTCCCGCCGACGCGGCGGTAACTGCCATCTTGCAGAAAACGCAGCAGCGCGGCTTGGGCCTTGAGGCTGAGCGCGTCGACCTCGTCAAGAAAAAGTGTGCCGCCGCCGGCTTCGCTGACAAGTCCGAGCGAGGCAACTTTTGCGTCAGTGAAAGCCCCACGCTCGTGACCGAAGAGCTCACTTTCAACCAGGGTTTCGGCCAGCGCCCCGCAATTGACCGGAACAAAAGCGCGGTCGGCCCTCTTRCTGCCGTAGTGAATGGCCCGTGCCACCATTTCCTTTCCGGTGCCTGTCTCTCCCTCGACGAGAACCGCCGCATCAACTCTGGCGACACGCTCGATCTGCGTGCGCACTTTCGCCAGGGATTCTGAGGATCCCAGCAACTGGAAGCCGAATCTTGCACTCATCAACATCCCCCGTTTTATTGCGGCTACTTCAGGGGCTTCTGCCTGCTTTCGCGAGGAAGCAAGAAGAAACCGAGTGCCTGGAAGCGCAAACATAAGAGAATTGCCACCCCCTCACATCCTCCAATTGCAGGAGCAATTAGTACCGAAAATTCTTGATTGACCTGGCTGCTGAACTGCACTGAAGGCTGACGCAACTATTCACTGAATTCCAGCTTCAAACTTCTGTAAGCAGAATGTGTGAATTGCATTCGAGGTGCGGGGATGCACCCAGGAATTTTTTGCCTATTTTCACGGTCAACCGGACAGCCTTTCGCCAATATGGCTGGAGCTTGCCAGTGCTGAAAAACCTTGTGTGGCGATGACTGCTCTTGTCTGATCGTCGATACCTATTCCGCCTTACAAACTCGCGAATGAGCACCGGGTTTTTTGGAAATACCCAAGGCCTGCGACCTTTCAAATCGCTCCGCTCACAACCCTCATCCCCCTGTCAGAACTGACAGGTAGGGCATACACGGATCGGCTCGCAAAACTCAACATTTCTTCACAGACCTTCGACGGGCCCTGATAAACGACAGTCTGCAAACCGACGGAATCGGTGCAATCGATGTGATCATTCCAATCGCTGTGGCATGCTTGTGCGCATGACAGTGCGCGGCAAACTCGACAATTGGGCCAGACGGATCAAGCGCGATGGATTGACGCTCTGGTTCGCCGGCAAGCACCCGGCAACGCCCTGGTATGCGAAGGCGCTTGGGCTCTTCGTCGTGGGCTATGCGCTGAGCCCCATCGACCTCATCCCCGATTTCATCCCGGTGCTTGGATATCTGGACGATGTCTTGTTGCTCCCCGGATTGATCTGGTTGACCATCAGGCTCCTGCCCCCAGAGGTGCTCACCGATTGCCGTAACCGGGCCGATGAGTGGGTGAAGACGCAGGGCTCAAAGCCGCGCAGCCGGGTTGCTGCGGTCGTGATCGTGCTGGTCTGGATCGGATTCGCCGCGGCCTTGTGGATCTGGCTTGTCCCGCCGCGGTTGTAGCCTCTGCGCAAACTACTCACCGCGGAACTCGGCCCAGCGCCACCGCTGCGATCGGCAACCGTCCCGCTTGCCGGTCAGCCCGCCTTCACATCCTTCAGCGTTTCAACCAGTGCCCGCAAGCCGGCGGTATAGGACCGCCAGCCGAGGCCCTGGATGGTCGCCTTTACCGCGGGCGAAATGATGGAGTGGCTGCGCCACGCTTCGCGCGCGGCGATGTTGCTCATATGAATCTCCAGCACCGGGAAGGGCATGGCCTTGATCGCGTCATGCAGCGGCACGCCGTGCTGGGTCAGGCCTGCAGGGTTCAGCAGGGCGCCCTGCGCGCTGTCGATGTTCTCGTGAAATTTATCGATCAGCGCACCTTCGTGGTTGGACTGGAATATTTCCAGTTCAACCCCAAGCTCGGCGGCCAGCGATTGAAGGCTGGCGTTGATTTCGGCCAGCGTGGTCGTGCCGTAAATATGCGGTTCACGGCGGCCGAAAAGGTTGAGGTTGGGCCCGTGCAGGACAAGAATTTTCATAATGACTGCTGGTTTACTTGCGGATGCGTGCAAGTTCGGAGGTGTAGAGCTTCGTGGTCACCGGGTCGTAAGCGTTCATGAACCGTTCAACGACTGGTTTGGCCACTTGCCGCATGCGGCCCTGCTCAGCCGGGCTCAGCTCGTTGTATTGCATGCCCCTGGCCTGCAGCTCGCCCACGGCTTTTTGCGCCGCGGCGCGGCTGACCTGGCGCTGGTAGTCGCGCGTTTCGGCGGCCGCATCGTTCATGATCTTTTTCTCGGCCGGTGAGAGCTTGTCCCAAAAGCGTTTGCTCACCAGCACGATATTGGCTGCATACACATGGTTGGTGGCGCTGACGTACTTCTGGATTTCGTAGAACTTGTTGGACTGGATCACGGCAAAAGGATTTTCCTGGCCGTCGACGGCTTTGGATTCCAGCGCGCCGTAGAGCTCGGCAAACGGCATGGGCACCGGGTTGGCCTTGAAGGCCTTGAAGGTCTCCAGGAACACCGGATTGGGAATCACACGGATTTTCAGGCCGTCCAGATCTTCCGGCCTGGTGATGGGGCGTTTGCTGTTGGTGACATTGCGAAAGCCCAGGTCCCAATAACCCAGTGCGATCAGTCCCTTCTCCGGAAGTTTTGCGATGAGCGCCTGGCCCAGCGGGCCGTCAAGAAGCGCGTCCGCCTGCGCAAAGTTTGCGACTGAAAAAGGAAAATCGACCAGGCCGAATTCCTTGACGATGCCCGCCAGAGAGGTGGTGGCCGGCGCCGACATTTCCTGCACGCCGCCTTGCAGGGCGGACTGTTGCTGCAGCTCATTGCCCAGCGTTGAAGCCGGAAATTCCTGCACCTTCATCTTGCCGCCGCTCTTGGCTGCCAGCAGTTCACTGAAACGCTTGACGCCAAAACTTACCGGGTGGTCGGCATTGTTGAGGTGGCCGAACTTGATGGTGCGCTCCTGGATGTCCTGGGCCAACGCCGGGGCGGATGAAAGCGCCAGCAGCGCGGCTGCCAGGGTCAGTGACCTGCGATTGAACTGCATCTGGATGTCCTTTTATTGCGGAGAAAGAGGGGGAGGGTAAAGGGGCGGGGCAAGGCTGTTCGGCCAGATCGCACCCCAGACCGGCGAATCATCCGATAAAGTGGAAAGTCTTTCCATAATGGAAAACCATTATTATTTGAAGTGCAACCAGTTTCCAAGCCATGGCTAAATGTCGGCAAACGGCAAACGGCAAACGGCAAACGGCAAACCGGCGAAACCAGAGAGTCAAACCGCATGAGCACCCTTCTCGAAAGAAGCTTCAACACCCTGGAGCAACTGRCCGCGCACCCCGAAGGCCAAACCGTGTCCATGATTGCAGCCCGCCTGGACATGCCGCTCAGCGCTACCCACCGCCTGCTGGCAGAGCTGTGCCGCTGCGGTTATGTGCGCCAGGTGCGTGAGCAGGGCGAATACGTTCTCACCATCAAACTGGTCTCGCTGGGCCTGGGGTTTTTGAGCGCCTCAGGCATCGTCGATGTCGCGCAGCCCCTGCTCGACCATCTGGCCGAAGAATCCGGCGAACTGGTGCGTCTGGCCGTTGTTGATGGCGACGACCTGACCTTCGTCGCCAAAGCGCAGGGTGCACGCCGTGGCCTGCGCTACGACCCCGACATGGGCCTGTCGGTTCGCCTGTCTTGCAGCGCCGCCGGGCATGCCTGGCTTTCCACCATGAGCGATGAAGAGGCATTGCGCCTGGTGGCCCAACAAGGCTTCGGCCCACCCAAAGACTTCGGGCCCAAGGCCCCCACGACCGTGAAGGCGCTGCTCGGTTTTGTGCACGCGGCACGCAAGCGCGGCTTCAGCACCATCAGCGAAGTGTTCGCGCCCTCCATGTCCGCCATGGCCGCGCCCGTGCTGTCGCCCTCGGGCGCGATCGGTGTGGTCACGATTGCGGGGCCGCTGGTGCGGTTGACAGAAGCCAGGATGGAAGAGTTGTCCGAGGCGTTGCGGGCAACTGCCGATGAGATCCGGGCAGCCAGCGGGGCTTCGGCGCTGTTCAAGAAGCGGGCGTAGGCTTTCCGCGCCCCCGCTGAGGGCAGCTGATCGCACAGGCCTCTCGATACAGTGCAATACAAAGCAAAAGCGGCAATCGACAAATCGGCAAGGCCGCCGCTCGCATGTAGCGCTTCCGTTATAGCCCTGGTCGTGTACTCCAGCAGTACACGTCGCAAACAGGCCGCACCGATGTCACCATCTGTATCCATGTTGGCGCCCAAAAATTTGCATTTTTGAAGATGCTCCCTCTGTATGCCGTCACGCTGAAAATTCTGACAAACGTCACAAAATGTGGAAAGCGAAAAGATACCCGGCAGGGCAGTAGCAACCGCCTTGTCAAAGGTATTACTGCAGCGTATCTTGCGATCAAACAAGCACAGCAGGGGGACACGCTTGAAAAAGTTGAAGTTGCTGACTTTTCACGCCAGGTCGATTCGCTCCCACCTGTTCTGGACCTACGCCGCGCTGGGCACGGTGCTTGTTGTGGCGCTCATGGTGCTGGCCGAGCTGGCCGCAAGCCGCATCGTGCTGGACGGCGCGCAGCGCGAGCTGGAGCAACTGGGCCGCCGCACGCAGGAGCAGCTGCTGCGCTTTCAGGAACCGGCCCGCGCCTGGCTGGAAGCCACTACCAATGACCCGCACGCCGGCCTCGAAGGCGAGAACGACATTTCAGTGCAGCGCATGCAGATGTCGATGCAAAACCGCTATCCCCAGATCGCCTCGCTGGTGTTCGGTTATCCGGACGGCAGTTACCTGCAGAGCATGGTGCTGCGCACCGAACGCGACCGGGCCTGGGCTAAATCGCTGCCGGAAGCCCGCTACGCGGAGCAGATCATCCGGGTCGACGAACACGAAAAGCGGGTGGAGGAATGGGTTTTTTACGACCAGCAAATGACCGCCATCGCCAGCGAACGGCGTCCCTGGGGCAACCGCTATGACCCCCGCAGCAGGCCCTGGTACGAGGGGGTGAGCGAGTTGAACCTGGGCACCTTCCAGGCCACCGATCCTTTTATGCTGCAGCTTCCGGCGGAGTTCGGCATGGCGTTGTCGCGGCCGCTCAGCGGGCCGAAGGGCGGCGTCGCGGCAGTAACGTTCACGGTCGCGGGCCTCTCGGATTTTCTGCGTGCGCGCAGTCAGGAGAGCCATGCCGAGCTGATCCTCTTTGATGAGCAGGGCCGCGTCTGGGGCTGGTCCGATGCAGACCGCCTTCGCCGTCTGCTGGCGTCCGGGCGGCCCGTGAGCCTTGCCGCGCTGAATGACCCCTTGTATGCCGCGTTGCCGCCGCTGATGACACAGGCCTCTCTGAAAGATACGCCGATTCATTCGATCGATGGCGCCGACGGCCAGCGTTTTGCCGCGGTGGTGATGCCGATCGAAGGCGTGTTCAGCCGCAAGGCCTATGTGGCCCTGGTGTCTGACCAGAACCTGCTGCTGGCGCAGGTGCGGCGTATGCGGTGGATGCTGCTGGGGGTGGGCGTGGCCGGGCTGGTACTGCTGATGCCCATGCTGTTCTGGATGGCCAACCGGCTGGCCAGGCCCCTGAAGAACCTGGTGCGCTCGGCCAGGCACATCCGGCAATTTGAATTCGACAGCGACATTCCCCAGGACAGCGACATCGCCGAGGTGCGCCGGCTGCAGGAATCGCTGGCGCTGGCACGCATCGCGTTGCAGGGCTTTTCGCGTTACGTGCCGCGGCCGCTGGTGCAGCATTTCATTGCCAACCGCCTGACGCCGCAGGCCGGCGTCGAGCAACGCGAGCTGGCGGTGCTGTGCGCCGCGCTGGACGACGACCACGCCACGGCCATGACCTGGTCGCCGAATGCCGACCACTACCTGCAGATCCTGGCGGTGGAAGTGGCGCAGGGCAAGGGCATGATGGACCGCTACGAAAGCTGCACCGCCGTCGCGCTGTGGAACACGCCGCTCAATGTGTCTAACCCGGCCGGTTATGCCTGCGAGGCGGCCCTGCGCGCGGTGGACTCCATGCAGGCGCTGGCCGAAGGCCTGGACGTGCCGGTCAAGCCACCGCGCTTTGGCCTGGATTTTGGCAATGCCACAGTCGGCAACTTCGGCACCTGGGATCACCTGACTTTCACCGCAGTGGGCGCACCGCTGGACCGGGCCCGGGCGCTGGCGCGGCAGGCCAATGCGCTGGGCGTGAACATCGCCGCCAGCCGCGCGGTGGCGCTTGCGGCCGCGCGGTTTTTCCGTTTCAGGCTGGTGGCCACAGTACCGCTAGGCCCGAAGGATGAGCTGTGCGAGGTGTATGAGCTCCTGGAAAGAATAGACCACGAACACCCTGCGAAACACGAGGGCGTGAGCCTGCCGGCCGTGTGAGCTGCAGGTTTGCACCGTCGGGTCCGCGTGGCTGTTCTTCATGTGAAAGAGGGGTCTTTATGGCCGGCAGATCAATGTTGACGCGCAGGCACTGGCTGCGCCAGGGTGCCGGCCTGGCCGGCGCAGCGACGGTGGGGCTGGCGCAGCTTGCCCGCGCGCAGGCAGGCAAGCCGCTCACGATGTCCTATGGCTGGGTTCCGTGGGCGGCGGGCAACTCGCCGATCACGCAGCACATGATCAACAAAAAGCTGATCGAAAAACACGCGGCGCAATTTGGCTACKACCTCACCATGGACTACCGCGCCTACCCCGCGGCAGCGCCGCAGGTCGAGGCCCTGGCCGCCGGCCAGCTCGACATGGCCATGTGGGGCAACACGCCGACGCTGCGCGCCATCGTGGCAAAGCTTCCTTTCAGCCTGGTGTCGGTGGCGGAAGGGCGGCTGCGCTTTTTGCTGTGCACGCGCAAGGACTCGCCCATCCGCAACGTGCAGGACCTCAAGGGAAAGACGGTCGGCACACTGGTAGGCGCTGACCCGTACAACGCGTTCACGCAAATCCTGCGCTATGAGCTGGGCAACCCCGACCCGGCCGCCCATGGCATCCGCATGGTGCACCTGCCCACCTTGCCCGAAGCGGCGCAGGTGCCCAGCGGCGTGGACGCCACATTGGCCGTGTACCCGGCCTTCCTGAAAGCGCAGGCCACGGGCACGGTGGCTGTGATGAACTCCTACGGCTACACCGAAGGGCATTACGACGGGCCAGCCGGCAAGGGCGCCGGCATCCTGCTGCCCTCGGTGAAGAATTCGCCTTTCTATCCAGACGGCTATTACCTGCATCGTTCCTTCCGCATCGTGCATAGCAACATCGTGGAAAAACACCCCAGCCTCGTGCTGGCCTTTCTGCTGGCGCAGCAGGAGGCCGTGAGCGTTCTCAGCGAAGCCGACCCGGAAGCCGTCTCGCAGCTGGTCAAGTCCTACTGGGGCCTGTCGCCGGCGGATGGCGCCAAGGTGGTTCGTGACGAAGTCGTGTTCCGCCGCGGCTGGGCCTGGTCCACCGAAGGCGACGCGCTGGCTTTGTTCGCCACCTCCAAAATGATTGCGGGCGCAAAAATCATTCCGCAACCCCTGAGCTGGGCGCAGGTGAAAAGTGTGTTCGTGCAAACTGCACCGCTCGCCAAACAGGCTTACGAGCGGCTGGGTGCCAAACCCGCCATCACGGAATTCCAGAGCGCGAAGGTCGGCGACCTTCGCGGCCTGCCCTCATGGGAAATGCAGCGCTGGAAGGACCGGACCTAGCGAACCCGGAGCTTGCCAACCCGGGGGCGTTGATTTTTGTTTCAGGCGGAAATCCGCGGCCCGGCGCCGTGCCTTTCGCGGGCAACCCCCAACCAAAAGGAGAGCCGATGACCGGCAGATCAATGTTGACGCGCAGGCACTGGTTGCGCCAAAGCGCCGGCCTGGCCGGCAGCGCACTGGGGGCCGCGGGCATTGTTCGCGCCCAGGCGGGCAAGCCATTCACGCTGTCATTTGGCTGGGTGCCGTGGGCGGCTGGCAATTCGCCGACAACGCAATACATGATCGGCAAAAAGCTGTTTGAAAAATATGCCGCGGAGTTCGGCTACGACCTCACGGTGGACTACCGCATCTACCAGACGGGCGCTCCGCAGGTAGACGCACTCACCGCCGGCCAGCTCGACATGGCGCTGTGGGGCAACACAGCAACGCTGGGCGGCATCCTGGCCAGGCTTCCGTTCAGCCTGGCGTCGGTGGCGGAAGGGCGGTTGCGCTTTGTGCTGTGCACGCGCAAGGACTCGCCCATCCGCAATGTGCAAGACCTCAAGGGCAAGACAGTTGGTACCGTGCTGGGCGGCGACCCCTACAACGCGCTGACGCAAATCCTGCGCTATGAGCTGGGCAACCCCGACCCTGCCGCCCACGGCATTCGCATGGTGCACTTGCCGACCTTGCCCGAAGCGGCGCAGGTGCCCAGCGGGGTGGACGCCACGCTGGCGGTGTACCCGGCCTTTCTGAAGGCGCAGGCCACCGGAACGGGCACGGTGGCCATCATGAACTCCCACGGCTACACAGAAGCCCATTACGAGGGGCCGGCCGGCATGGGCGCCGGCATCTTGTTGCCCTCGGTGAAGAATTCGCCTTTCTATCCGGACGGCTACTACCTGCACCGGTCCTTCCGCATCGTGCATAACAGCCTTGTGGAAAAGCACCCGAACCTTGTGCAGGCTTTCCTGCTGGCGCAACAGGAAGCTGTGCATGCACTCAGTGAGGCCGACCCGGAGGCGGTGTCGCAGCTGGTCAAGTCCTACTGGGGCCTGTCTCCGGCGGATGGCGCCAGGGTGGTTCGCGATGACGTGGTGTTTCGCCGGGGCTGGGTGTGGTCGACCGAAGGCGACGCGTTGTCGCTGTTTGCCACAGGAAAAATGATTGCAGGCGCAAAAATCATCCCGCAACCCCTGAGCTGGGCGCAGGTGAAAAGTGTGTTCGTGCAAACCGCACCGATCGCCAAACAGGCCTACGAGCGGCTGGGCGCCAAACCCGCCATCACGGAATTCCAGAGCGCGAAGGTCGGCGACCTCCGAGGTTTGCCCTCATGGGAAATGCAGCGCTGGAAGGACCGGATCTAGAGGTCGTTAGCCGACGAATGCTATTAAAAACATAGCTGCTCGCGCATGACTCTATTGGGATACAGCCACTTTTTATGCTTGAAAATGGTCTTTTTCAAGCGGTTTTAGCGTGTGGAGGCAGGCGCTGGGCCGCGGAAAAAGGCCTCCGGAGCCCGCTTTTGATGCATAAAAAAGGCCTGTAACCCAATAGAGTCATGCGCGAGCAGCTATTTAATTGATAGCAAAACGCTGACGTCACGCTCAGATGCAGGCCAGTTCCACCCATTGATGCAGCGTGTCCGGCTGCCRTATCACCTGCACCAGGCTGGCAGCCGGCCCGTTTTTGCTGATGGCCAGCACCACGGTGTGCACGGCAGGGTCATTCAGTGCCGCGCGCAGCAGGGGCATGCCGGCGCTCTCGGGTGCCTCCGCGTCACGCGGCGCTGCGCACAAGGCTTCCATCAGCCGGGTTGCCAGCGCCACGGTCAATGCTGCAGGCCGTTCCATGTTCAACCGTTGCGGAACAGGAAGCTGTAGGCATTGAGCGCCGGCACGCCGCCCAGGTGCGCATACAGCACGCGTGAGCCGGCCGGAAACTCCCCGCGCCGCACCATGTCGATCATGCCCTGCATCGACTTGCCTTCGTACACCGGGTCGGTCAGCATGCCCTCCTGGCGGGCGCACAGCCGTATCGCCTCCAGCGTGCCTTCGGATGGCAGGCCATACTCAGGGCCGCCGTAGCGGGTGTCGAGCACGACGTCTTTTTCGGTGATGGGGCGGCCCAGCTCCACCAGCTTGGCGGTGTTCTGCGCAATGCGCAAAATCTGCGCGTGGGTTTGTGCGGGCTTGGCCGACGCATCGATGCCGATCACGCGGTCGGCGCGGCCGTCTGCCGCAAAGCCCACCACCATGCCGGCCTGCGTGCTGCCGGTGACGGAGCACACCACGATGTAATCAAACTTGAAGCCCAGCTCGGCCTCTTGCGCGCGCACTTCTTCGGCGAAGCCGACAAAACCCAGGCCGCCATACGGGTGCTCTGAACAGCCCGCCGGAATCGGGAAGGGCTTGCCGCCCTTCTTGCGCACGTCTTCCATCGCCTGCTCCCAGCTCGGGCGGATGCCGATGTCAAAACCGGCCGCGTCCAGGCGCACGTCGGCGCCCATGATGCGCGACATCTCGATATTGCCCACGCGGTCATACACCGCGTCGGAGTAGTTGACCCAGTTCTCCTGCACCAGCACGCACTTCATGCCCAGGTGCGCCGCCACCGCCGCGACCTGGCGCGTCTGGTTGGACTGGATGCCACCGATCGACACCAGCGTGTCGCAGCCCTGCTCTAGCGCCTCGGGGATCAGGTATTCCATCTTGCGCGTCTTGTTGCCGCCGAACGCCAGGCCGCTGTTGCAGTCTTCGCGCTTGGCAAACAGCTCGACCTTGCCGCCCAGGTGGGCGCTCAGGCGCTTGAGCGGCTGTATCGGGCTGGGCCCGAAGGTCAGGGAGTGTTTTGCAAATTTCTGAAGCTGGAGCGGATACTGAAGCGGGGTAGACATGGCAGTGTTTCTCGGTTGAAGCCCTTGTGCGTAGACTGAAATGGCCGCAAAGAAGGAGGGCATGTGGGTAAAGGTTTGGGTGCAGTCCTGAATCAAATCGTATCGCCCGGGCCGTGGAATGAATTGCATACTTCAGCGAATAAATCGACTCAGGAATCTTTGAATCGAATAAATGCACAATTTATTTTGCTGAATTGCCATTCAATGCAAGATTTGTACAATCTCCCAATGGAAAAAGAACTTGACCGGGTAGACCGCAAGCTCCTGAAGCTGCTGCAGCAGGACGCCTCATTGCCCAACATGCAGCTGGCCGAAAAAACCAACCTCAGCGCACCGGCCTGCTCCAGGCGGGTGGCCAGGCTCAAGGAGCTGGGGCTGATCCGCAAGACCGTGGTGCTGGTCAACCCGCGTGCGCTGGGCTACAACGGCCTGGTCATCATCGGTGTCGTGCTCGACCGCTCCACCACCGACTCATTCGCCGCGTTTGAAAAAGCCGCCGCCGGCCTCACGGGTTGCCTTGAGGTGCAACTGGTGACCGGCGAGTTTGATTATTTTGTGAAGCTGCGCATCAAAAGCATCGACTCGTTCAACGAGATGCACAGCGCCCAGCTTGTAGCCCTGCCAGGCGTGCGGCAGGTGCGCACCTTTGTGTGCCTCAAGGAAGTGTTCGAGACGACCGTGATTCCGGTCTGAGGTGGCGGGCTGGGCCCGGGATCAATTGCGCAGTCACTCCTTGCGCTCTTCGTAAGCCGCGTCGGCCGAATACACCGGGCGAATCCGCGTCTTTTTCACAACGCCGCCCGGTGTGAACAGAATCACCAGCTCCGGGTTGGCCGCAGTGGGTTGCGGCGTTTTTTTCCGGTAGACCCACACCTCGAATCCGCTGTCGAACTTCACCGACGTGGCGGCGTCGCCCAGTGCTGCCACCACATCGGCCTTGGTGGACTGCCCGGCCACGATGGCGCCCTGCGCGCTTTCCATCGTCATCGCCGGGTCGCGAAAAGGCGGCGGCGCCTCTTGCGAGCCGAACAATCCCCCCGGGCCCGCGCAGCCGGCCAGCCACAGGCAGGCAAGCAGCATCGCACCGGCATGCCGCAACGTTTGACGGGGCAGGGTTTTCATCACGGCCCATCCATGTACTCAAACTCCACCAGCGTGTCGTCCGGCCAGCTCCGGTCGCCCAGCGGCAGCACGTAAGTGCGGTCTACCAGCACCTCGCAGTCGCAATACGGCAGGTCGCTGTTCAGGTTGGGGTCGTCGCTGGCGGCGGCATACAGCTTGTCGATGGAAAGAATCTCCCGCCGCGCGCCGTTCACCATGGCCACGCTGAACAAGGGCCGGTCTGCAAAGAAAAGATAAAGCGGCGCCTTCCTGTCGCAATAGGCGGGTGTGTCCAGAATCACCCGCGCCAGCCGGCCGATCACGTTGGTGGTGTTCGACACCAGGCCCGCCTCCATGCCCACCTGGCACTCCAGCCGCAAGTCTCCCAGCCGCCGCGTGTTGGGCGGCAGGCCCGGCGTGCGTATCTCCGTGCGCCACGTCATGGTCTGCGCCTTCCGGTTCGGAATCACCTGTGCGTTCTCGTCAAACGCCTTGGGGTCACGCTCCAGCGTAAAGGTATGGTCCGGCGCCACCGCCACATCAAACGCCACGGTCGTCCCGATGACCTCCATCTCGATACGGTCCATCTCCGTTTCGCGCTTGCGCGGCAAGAGTTTGAAGCGAAGCGACGCGTTGGGCGCCATGGCGGCGCGCTGCTTCTCGAAAAGGTCCATGCCGCGGATCATCTTGCGGTAGGACTTTTCGACGGGGTCGCGGTTTGCCTTGGCGGCGATGGTGACTTGCGGCAGCGTGCCTGCGGCTTTGTCCTGCGCAACGGTGCCCAGGCAGGCAGCGGCCAGGGCTGACGCCAGGATCAGCCGTGTGGCGAGGCGAAAAGAGCGGGTTGACATGGCACCGTCAGTACGGAACGGATTCACAGGTAAAACCGATCCTAGTGCGCGCGAACACGCAGCTGTGTAGGACTTGTTCCAGCCGTGCGGCGGGCYACCGTTCCGCTCGCCGGTGGGCTTGCGCAAGGGGGTTCGGGGTTGAACAGAGGCGCTATTAAATCAGGAGCTGCTTGCGCCCGTCCTGATTGGGTTTCAGGCACTTTTTATGCCTGAAACAGGCGTTTTTAAGGTGTTTTCCACACCCACCGCCGGCGTGATGAGGCGCGCCGGCGCTCACACCAGCGCCGGCAGGCTGTCCAGCACTTTGTCCAGTGTGATCGGGTAGTGGCGCACCCGCGCGCCGGTGGCGTTGTAGACCGCATTGGCCACCGCCGCGCCAACGCCGCAGATACCGAGTTCACCCACGCCCTTGGCCTTCATCGGCGATGAGGTCGGGTCGGTCTCTTCCAGGAAGATCACGTCCTGGTGCGGAATGTCGGCATGCACCGGCACCTCGTAGCCCGCCAGGTCGTGGTTCACGAAAAAGCCGTGACGCTTGTCGACGGCGAGTTCTTCCATCAACGCCGCGCCCACGCCCATGGTCATCGCGCCTATCACCTGGCTGCGCGCGCTCTTGGGGTTGAGGATGCGGCCCGCGGCGCAGACGGCCAGCATGCGCCGCACGCGAATCTCGCCGGTGTAGATGTCAACGCCCACTTCCACAAAGTGCGCGCCGAAGGTCGACTGCTGGACTTTCCTGGAAAGGTCGCCGAACTCTATGGTGTCTTCGGCGACGAGGCCCGCAGCGCCGGCAGCTTCAGCCAGTGGAACGGTGCGGCCACCCGCGCTGACCATGCCGTCGGCAAACGTGATGTCGCCCTGGGACATTCCCAGCTTGTTGGCGACGGCTTCGCGCAGCTTCATGCAGGCGGCGTACACGCCCGACGTGGAGCTGTTGGCGCCCCATTGCCCGCCCGAGCCGGCCGACACGGGAAAGGCGGAGTCGCCCAGCCGCACAA
>NZ_JBFUAZ010000002.1:0-44599 GCF_056406035.1 Polaromonas sp. P1_E1_2
AAGGTATGGTGCACCTGCAACCCGGGATGGCCTCGGGTTCAGTTGTGATGCCGCCTCTGAGGGAGGAAGTTTCGAATGAGCTTGTCTTTAGTGCATAGCCGCGCCTTGTTGGGCCTGGAAGCAAGGCCCGTGCAGGTGGAGGTGCATCTTGCCAACGGTTTGCCCAGCTTTACGCTGGTCGGGCTTGCGGAAACGGAAGTCARGGAAGCGCGTGAACGCGTGCGCTCGGCCATCCAGAACGCCGGACTGGAATTTCCCGCCAATAAACGCATTACGGTCAATCTGGCACCCGCTGATCTTCCCAAGGATTCCGGCCGTTTCGATCTGCCCATCGCGCTCGGAATCCTGGCGGCCAGCGGCCAGATCGACGCCCGCAAACTGGAAGGCTATGAGTTCGCCGGCGAGTTGTCGCTGGGCGGCGACTTGCGTCCCATTCGGGGAGCGCTTGCCATGAGCCTCGCCCTGGCGCGCCCGGCACGGCTTGCCGCCGAGAAATTGCCGAAGCTGGTTCTGCCAGAGGCCAGTGCCCAGGAAGCAGCGTTGGTCCCCGGCGCCGAAATCTTTCAGGCGCACCATTTGCTCGATGTGGTGAGGCAATTTTTGCCGGGCGACACCCCGACTGAAGCAGGGGAAGGCTGGTCTCGCGTCAAGCCGATCGTGCCTTCGGGGCAGTCCCCATATCCTGATCTGGCCGACGTCAAAGGCCAGGCGGCGGCCCGGCGCGCCCTGGAAATTGCCGCGACCGGCGGGCACAGCGTACTGATGATGGGCGCCCCAGGCTCCGGAAAATCCATGCTGGCACAGCGCTTTGCAGGCCTGCTGCCGGCCATGACCACCGAAGAAGCACTGGAAAGCGCAGCGGTGGCGTCATTGGGCGGCCGGTTCACGCTGGACAAATGGGCGATACGCCCCACCTGCGCGCCGCACCACACGGCCAGCGCCGTTGCGCTTGTCGGTGGTGGTTCCCCGCCGCGGCCTGGTGAAATTTCCCTGGCGCACCGCGGCATCCTGTTTCTGGATGAACTCCCGGAGTTTCCGCGGGCAGCCCTGGAAGCCCTTCGTGAACCGCTGGAGTCCGGCACCATCACCATTTCGCGAGCCGCCCAGCGCGCCGAGTTCCCGGCGCGCTTTCAGCTGGTCGCAGCGATGAACCCTTGCCCCTGCGGTTACCTCGGCTCGAGCTTGCGGGCTTGCCGTTGTTCGCCCGAACAGGTATCGCGTTACCAGGGCAAGCTCAGCGGCCCGCTGCTGGACCGCATCGACCTGCATGTTGAGGTGGGTGCGCTTGCAGCCGATGAACTGGTCAACGCGCCGCCGGGCGAAGCCACTGCCGTTATCAGGGCCCGGGTTGCCACGGCACGTGATCGTGCTATTGCCCGGCAGGGCACCACCAACCAGGCGCTGGAAGGCCAGGCCATTGATGCGCAATGCCAGCTCGATGACGCAGCCGCGAAATTCCTGAACACCGCAGCAGCGCGGTTGGGGTGGTCAGGCCGCAGCATCCATCGCTGCCTGAAAGTGGCCAGGACAATTGCCGACCTCGCAGGCGCACAGGCCGTCCAGGTCGTCCACGTCGCGGAAGCCGTGCAGTACCGTCGGGCGCTCAAGGCAGCCCATTGACCAGGGCCGCCGAGCCGCGCAAAAGCCCGACTAACTCAATCGCTCAATAAGTGGCAAGCACATTCAGGAACCAGCCCCGACTGCGGTAAGACAGGTCGGTCAGGTCATCGGAATACTTGGTGAAGTTGTATCCCACCCCAACCTTCACCCCCTTGCCAAGGTGGCGATAGACACCGAGGAGCATGCCGGCTTTTGCATCCTGCGCCTCCGTGGCGCGCAGGTTGCGCCATTCAATCAGGGCGTCCCACTCCTTGACCAGGTGAAGATCCGCCCGGAAGATCAGAAGATCAGCACGGCTGGAGAACCAC
This sequence comes from Polaromonas sp. P1_E1_2, assembly GCF_056406035.1. Classification (NCBI taxonomy): domain Bacteria; kingdom Pseudomonadati; phylum Pseudomonadota; class Betaproteobacteria; order Burkholderiales; family Comamonadaceae; genus Polaromonas; species Polaromonas sp. P1_E1_2. Next base: position 1,929 of record NZ_JBFUAZ010000002.1, read on the forward strand.
TCCCCGCCGGCAACCGGCATTTTCAGCTCGCCGACGCGGAACGCGTATTTGGCGCCGACGGAAAGCCACGGCTTCACGTCGTAAATTGTGTCGACGGAAAACACCTGGCTGCGCTGCGCGTAGTCGGCCGCCTGGCCCGAAGGGGTCAGCTGGCCCGCGGTCGGCACGTTGTGCAGGTTGGTGTACTTGAACAGGGTGTTCCAGCGGTCGTTGTCAACCGGCCGGTAGGCGCTGCCCAGCACAAACTCATGGTAGTTACCGTCGACAAAGGCCCCCTGGCTGTTGCTTGAACGCGAGACATTGAGCTTGCCCAGCACGCGCCAGGCAGGGTCCACCTGCATGCCCACCGTGTTGCGCATCAGCCAGGTGGTACGTTCGCCGGACACATTGCTCCGGTCGTTGCGCCACTCAAGATTACCGCTGTATTTCAGGCTGTCCTTTTTGTAGCCGACAGAGCCACCGAGCGCACGGCGCCTGAGGTCACCGGCCAATGGGTCGGACACGGTTCCGAACTCGACCTTGGCGCCCCAGTTCCAGCGGTCATTAGGCGACCAGTCCATGCCAAAGGCTTGCGTCAAGCTTTGCGGGCCGGCCCCATTGACTGCACGGCCCTCGCCGAACACCCGCAATTGATCGGACACGCGGGTGYTTGCACCAGAGACCAGCGTCCCTTGGCGGCCGCGCCACGCGACATCCGGGCTTTCTGTTTCCATCGTGTACGCCAGATAGGCATTGCTCCGGTCGGAGATGCGGTAGTCGGCGCCCAGCTTGCCGCCGGCGCCCATGCTGCCGCCGGATGCTTCGCCGCTGAGCTTCACGCGTTCGCTGACTTGCAGTGCGCCACCCAGGCCGACGCGGTTGTTGGGGTCGCGCGTATCGTCACGCTCCAGCGTCCCCTGAACGTAACCGTAAGCTTCCCAGTTTTCTTTTTCCCCGGGTTTCCCACCCGCACGATCAGGCCGGTAATCCGCCCTCACCTGCGCATCCGTGCGCGATCCGGTCTGGGAAAGCAACGGGCTGGCATTTGGCGTGACATTGGAACGATCGTCCGCACGGACCCCGACAGCGACTTCCCATTCGCTGTTCAGCGTCTGCCGCACCGCAAGTTCGGCGTTCTGGTTATTCTGCAGATCGCCGTCGCGCTTGTCTGCCTTGACCAGCACGCGCGTGCCCGGAACAAGCTCCACATCGGCAGCGGCACCGGCCTGCCGGACCGCCTCACCGCCTATGCCAATCTGCCCCGGGGCCGAATAACCGCGGTCACGGTTCTGGACATAAGAGGTGATCTTCCCCTTCATGCTGTCGGTGACTTCGGCGAGATCCACCGAGCCTTCCAGACGTTCTGCGCCGGCCGACTGGATGCCGCCGTTGTTCAGCGTGTTAAATCCAAAGCCGCCATCAAGAGAGGTTTGGGCGCCATTGCCCGGCCCCTTGGAACGTGCCGCCTCAAACTTCAGCCAGGTGCCGGGCTTGTAGCGCAGCGTCCCGTCGATCCCCTTGAGCGTCTGACTGGAGCCTGTTTCGCCCTGGTGGTAGCTGCTGGCGCCCAGCTGCACATGGTCGTTCAGCCATTGGCTCGCGCGAATGCCGGTCGACAGGTTGTTGATGGCCGTGACGCCGGGTGCAAACTCGTATGTCGTCACGAGGTAGACCGGCTGGCCGCCTACCGCAGACGCCATGATCAGGCCGGCGCCGGCGCCGGTCGCCGACAGGGGCGATTGCAACAGGATACGGCCTTGAAGGTAGTTGATCTCGTAATCCTGCGTAGGCGCGAGTTCGCGGCGCTCGATCACCATGCCGGAGTCCTTGTCGCGGACCTCGATCCAGACGCGCTCCGAGCCCTGTGTGATGTCGAGGTGGCGCAGGTAGTAGAGCGAGCCTCCCGTGCCGCGAAATTCCTCGCGCGAAGCCAGCGTTCCCGGATCGGCGGCAAAAGCATCAATCYGGGTCTGTTTTTCGCCATAGGTCGTGGCATCTTCAGAGCGGTAGCGCACCTGCGCGCCATAGAGGCCGCGCGAGTACTGCATCAGCTCCGTCCCGCTCCACGAGGTCTGGAAGTTACCCCACATGACGTGCGAGTCGCCTTTTTGCAGTTTGACAAAAAACTTGCCCTGCGTCGGCGCATCATCCACCGTTGTGCTGTCATCACCGTAAACGGGGTAGTAGAGGTTGGGGTCAATACTGCGCAGAAGGTATTTGGGATCCTTGCTGGAGAAGTTGGAAAACAGGTCCTCGATAGGACCTTCCCGGGTATCGGCCGAAGCCGTCAGCAGCCATTCGCCCTTGATTTTTCCCTTGAGGTAGAAAGCGRCACGGCCATCAACATACACCTTGTCTTCATAGTGACTTAAGTCCCCGGTCACCAGTTTGGCGGGCCCGGAGACATTGTTTTTCCCGACCGTCAAATCCCCCAGTGCCAGGTAAAACCAGTCATCCGCGGCGATGTTGAGGTTGCGGCGGAAGTTGCTTGCGCGCCCGTCCGACTCTTTCAGCGTCACCTCTACAGACTGCGGACCTGCCGGCATGATTTGTTTCATGGCGAACTTGCCCTGCGCATCGATCGRCAGTTCCAGCCCCAGCGCTTCGATGCGCTGGCCCGGCTTGAGATTGGTGCCGTTGACCGTGACGGTGCCGCCGGTCACCGGAATATTGCGCAGCGCCAGGCTGTTTTCGCCATACCCCGTCAGCCGTTCGCGCTCGAGCTTCTCCGCATCTTCATTGACCGGCATGGCGCGCACCAGAAGGTTCAGGGATTTCAGACTGGTCTCATCGAAACGCCCCTGGGCGTCATAAACACGCAGGAGGTAGAACACCTGGTCGCCGGCCGTATTGGCCGGAACGGTCCAGTTGAGCGCGCCTGACCATGTGATGGGCACGACCTCAAAAGGCTGCTCCTGTGTTTTCTGCCCTGCACGGAAAAGCCGCAGTTCGGCTTTTTTGATCCAGGGAATGTAGTTCGCCCAGGCCCGGAACTCCACCACCTCGCCCTTGACCGCTGCATTGGGTGTGGCCCAGGCATTCATCACCGGCGCAATGGCCAGGCTGTCATAACGCACCTGGATGTCAGCCTTCTCGAGCGCGACGTCAGCGCACCGCTGACCATCTGCTTCATTGGGAATCTCGGAGGCATTGATAGGCTCGCCATCAATCGTGATGCGAAACGGCACAGTGGACTGCCCCACGGCCTGTGGCGTGCAGGGCTTGGCGGCCGCCAGCGGAACAGGAACGGCTGCCGGCGCTACGGCCTCGAACCACACGCGCAGCTCGACGCGGCGATTGCGGGCCATCCCTTCAGGCGTCGCGTTCGATGCCAACGGTTTGTTCTCGCCTGCACCCTCGATCGAATAGGTGATGGCGGGATTGTTCAGCTGCTGCTTGAGATAGGCTGCAACGGCCAGGGCGCGGGCCTCGGAAAGCCCCTGGTTGTCCTTGAATATCCGCTTTGTCTCCGGCGCCAATCGCTGGTTGTCTGTGTGCCCGACAACAGCAATGCGCATACCGGGAGACGACGCGCCCTTGGCGCGTATCTCGGCGGCTAGCGCCTCAATGGATGCTTTGGCGGYGGGCAGCAACTCGGCCTTGCCCGACACAAAAAGGCTCTGGCCCCTGGCTTCTTCCAGCGCCTTGTTGACGGAGGCCACGCTCTGCGGCAACTGCGCTGCGCGGCTGCGCATGCCTGCCGCCTCTTCCCGCGTAACGCCCGAAGGCAACGGGTAGTTGATGGCCGGCTGCACCTCCGCAGGCGGCGGCACCGAGAACAGGTCGATACGGCCATTGTCAATTCGCTTGCCGCTGACTTCGGTGGCGGCCCATACAGAAGACCCTGCACAAAGGACGCTGACGGCTACTGCAATGGTGTGTGTACGGAAATTCATTTCGCCGACTCCAGCTCGGTTTCAATCATCAAGGGATGGAGGGGTTCACTGTCTGTTTCCGCGCGCTCCTTCTTTCGTCTTTCCTTCCACAAGACCTGTATCCGGTCACCGATCGCCGACACGCGTTTTTCCGCAAGCCCCGCCGCCTCGGCGCCTCGGTGATAGGCAATGCGCAGGATGGATGGACGTGTCGCGAGTTGCGAAGGCAGCTTTTCCAGCACCGCGAGATACGCAGGCTGTAACTCCGTGCCGTCGTTCAGGAATGCAGAGCCGGAGAGTTCGAGCCGGACCACACGATGGACCGTCGCGCCGAAATTGAGCTTCACCATCTTGCCGCGTGTCACCCGTACATCACGCGGGTTTTCGGTTGTCAACCGATAGCCCGAAGGCAGGGTTCTTTCGTCCACCTTCATCACGAAGTTGGAACCGCGATCAGCGTTCGGGATTGCCGCGCAAGCCACGTGGAAACGTCCATCATGGTCGCTGGTAACCAGCAACCCGCGCGCAGTTGCAATGCGGACATTCGCGATGCCCGGCTCCCCCTCGTCCTGGTAGCCGTTGGCGTTCTTGTCGTCAAAGACCTTGCCGATGATGTCGGAGCAATCGAAGGTGGGATCGGGAACCACACGCACCGTCGCTGTGGCGGTGTTGGACACCTGGGCGTTGACCAGCGCATTGCGGGCTGCGACCTGATTCACGTAAGTGCCTTCCGACACACCGCTGCCCACCACCAGCAGCATGCGAAGCGTTTTGCGCTCACCTGCGGTAAACGTCTGGCCGGCCCAGGTGAGATTGCGTCCGCTCACCGTGGGCTCAAGTGCCACGCCGTTGAGCGATGCCGAGCCGGTGCGATACCTGAAGCCCGCCGGAATCACATCCACGATGTTGATGTTGCCGAGCACCGCATTCAGCGTGTTGGTCGCCGTGATGTTGTACGGCACCAGGTCGCCGCGGACCACATTGACCAGCGGCGTGCTCTTTGTCATCACAATTGCGCCGCCCAGCACCGGGTCCAGCGGGATGTGGTTATTCAACACGTTGGCCGAGCCTGGTACTGCGGCAAAAGTGAACGTGTAGAAGTACTGGGTCGTGGCCGCACCGCCCGCAAGGGCAAGGGTGTTGTTGGGGCAAGCTGCGGGGTTGTGCAGCGGCACGCCCGCTGTGGGTGCGAAGTTGCTGTTCTGCACCAACGCCGGATCTGGGCTCGGAGGCGCCAGGCCCACGCCCAGGGTCGCGGTACAGGCTGGAATGATCGCCGACGGACCGGGCAGGTAACCCGGTGGCGACGTCACCGTCAGTGTGTACAAGGTCGCGCCTGCCGGAGCACCGCCCAGCAACAGGAACTGGTAAGAACCATCAGCGCCCGTCGTCTGCGTCAGGCTGCCGCCAATCACATCGGCTGCGGTGAGGCCTGGGGCCGAGAGTGTGACGATGGCGTTGGGTACAGGCTGACGGCTGACCGCGTCGTAGATCACTCCGCTCGGATCCAGCGGCAGGCTCTGGGCCAAGGTTGTGGTACCGGCGGTTAGCGTGAGGCCTCTTAACGTTCCGTCGGTATTGTTCGCACCGGCCGGATTGGAGGTCGAATTCACCTGTCCATTCGTATAGGGCAATCCGGTCTCATTGGGCACCGGGCGTCCATAGATGCGCCCGCTTGTGGGCTCCCGAAAGCGGATTTGGTAACCCGAGCCCGGCGCCACACTGGAAAAGCTGTAAGCGCCATTTGCATCGGAGGTTGTGGTGCCCACCACCACGCCGCCGAGTGTCAGCTCGACGATCCAGCCCGGGACCAATGGTTCACCTGGGTCCTTGATACGGTCATGGTTGAGGTCGCGCCACACGCTGCCTTGCACCGCCGCCACGTCGGAGATCGCCGTGGGGTCGGTTGCCGTGTTGTTGCCGGAAAAGCCGCTGGGCTCATTGCCGCCGGAGACCACCGCCGTGTTCACCAGGACCTGTCCGGACAAACCGGCAGCCACCGCAACACGTACCGTGATGACGGGCACTGTGGCACCGGAGGCGATCACGCTGTTGGTGTTGCAGGTGACGGTGGTTGCGGTGTTGGAGCAGGACCAGGTTGCGCCGCCATTGACGGCAGCTACAGTCATACCCACAGGCAGGGTGTCGACCACCGTCACGGTGGCGGACGTTGCCGCTGCGCCGACATTGGAAACGGTGATGGTGTAGAAGCCTGTGCTGGATCCCTGGGCGAAGCTGACCGGCGCGTGCGTTTTGGCGATCGCCAGGTCAGGCGCATTGCCCGGGATTTCAGCGAAATTGTTGTCAGCTGACACGGCATTCGCGCTGGCGAGTGGAATCGTCGAAATCGAGGACACCGGGTTGGCCGGCAAGGTCGCCGTTCCGCCGGTACTGCCCGCGATGGTCTGGCCATTGGTCGTGCCGGTGGCCTGCGGCAGGGGCTGCGTCACGGTATAGGTCCCCTGCGCGAGCCCCGTAAAGCTATAGGTACCGTCGGCCAGCGTGACCGYTGACCTGGAGACAGCGAGCCCATTGATGTCGGTGCCCGTCAGATTGATCGTCTGTCCGCCGATGCCGTGATCGCTTCCATTCATCAGGCCGCTGTTGTCATAGTCCAGGAAGACCTTGCCGGAAATCGTGCCGCCATTGGACACCTCGGCGAAGTTGTTGCCGCTCGAAACCGTAGTGGGCGGCAGCACGATGCTGCTGATCCGGCTCGGTGTGACAGCCGGTGTGGTCGCCGTTCCGGGTGTTCCGCCGTTCGGAACAGCGCCCGCGGTGGTAATGCCGTTAGAGGTGCCGGCAGGTTGTGCGGGCTCCACCACGCTGTAAGTTCCAGGCAAAAGGTTGCCGAACGAATAGCTGCCCGCCGCATCGGTGACCGTGGTCGCGACCAGCGCATTGCCTGCGTCCCGTAGCTCGATGGTGACGCCTGCGAGCGGATCATCCGCGCCGTCCTGCGCGCCATTGTTGTTCAGGTCCTTGAACACCTTGCCCGAAATGGTCGAAGGAACGACTTCGGCAAAGTTGTTGTTGGCGGAGCCCGAAATTTCGGCGGCTCCGCCGTCACCATTGAGAACCACGTTGGTGATCTGGCTGGTGGTAGCCGTGGGGTTGGATGCCGTACCGGCTGAACCCGTGCTGCCATTGATGCCACTGATGGGGCCGGCGGTCGTGATGCCATTGGTGGTTCCCGCGGGCTGCGCCGGCTGGCAAACGGAGTAGCTGCCGGCAGCCAGTGAGGAGAACAGGTAGTTGCCGAGCGCATCGGTGGTTCCTGTCGTCAGCAGTGCGCCACTGCAGTTTGCGCCGCTGCGCAGTTCAATGCCGACCCCGGCGATCCCCGTGTCGGTGCCGTTCTGAAAGGTGCCGTTGGGCGTGACGTTGTTGTCTCTGAAAACCTTGCCGGAGATGTAGCCAAGGGTGCTGATCGTCAACGTCGCATTGGCAGGCGCCTGGTTGTTGCCCAGATTCGTTTGTAGGGCACCGGCGGGAATGTTGTTGGTGTGTACGCCAGCCGTCAGCCCCGTCACATTGACATCAATCGTACAACCACCTGCGGGGATCGTGCCGCCGCTATTGAGCCTCACGCTGGTGGCGTTGGCGGCAGCCACGACAGTTCCACCGCAGGAGGTCGTCATGCCCGGAGCTGCCGTCAAACGGATCTGGCCGGGTGCCGTCGGCAGGACGTCGTCAAAATCCGCGCTCAAGGTCATTGCTGCGGCATTCGTGTTGCCGATGACGATGCTCAGGCGCGATACGCCGCTCGGTGGGATCACCGCAGGGGTGAACTGCTTGCCGACGGTCGGCGGGGTGGAGGTAATGAGCTGTGCGCTGGTGGGCTCCTGGTTGGTGACGCCCTCGGTGGTAGTAATGCTCCCGGTCGGGATGGTGTTGGTGTACACGCCCGAAATGTTGCTCAGAACATTCACCGTGACGGTACAGAACCCATTGGCTGCGAGTGTGGCCCCGGTCAGGCGAACGCTGGTGGCGGACGCTGCGGCAACAACAGTGCCGCCTGCACAGGTCGTGGCCGCCRCCGGCGTAGGCGCGACGAYAAGTCCGGCGGGCAATGCGTCCGTCAGGGTCATGCCGTTGAGCAGCGTGTTGTTGGGATTGTCGAAACGGATCGTCATGACCGCCGCCGCACCGGGCGCCTTGGTGTCGGACCCGGTCGTGAACCCGACAGGATTGCCTGCGTCCAGCGTGCGGGCGCTGAAAGCCTTGTGCACCACAACTGGTGACCTCGCGCGCAGCGTATCGCTCGTAGGCTGGGTGTTCGCCAGGGCATTGCCGCCCGCGGTTGCCGTTAGTGCGTTGGCTGGAATGGTATTGACATAGTCGCCTTGCGCCGCCACAAAGACGTCGATTTCAACCTGGCAGGTTGCCGGCACATTTCCGGCCGCGGCGACGATGATGCCGCCCGAAAGCTGCACCGTGTTGACCGTCGAAGAGACCGTCGCACCCTGGCATGTCGTCGTCGGATTCGCGCCACTGGGAACGGTCACACCAGCCGGCAAGGTGTCGGTGACCGCCAGGTCGCTGACGGGCTGTGAAAGCGGGTTATAGAAAGTGATGCGCAAGCGGGACCGGGTACCCGGCGCCACCACGTTAGGCGTGAACTGCTTGACGATGCCAATGTTCGTGCTGATCGCCAGGCTGGTCGTTGCCGGGTTGGCATTGGTCAGATTCTGGTCGGTGATGATGGCACCCGGCGGAATGGTGTTCGTGTTGCCACCGGTCACGGCAGACGTCACGTTGACCGATACCTGGCAGGTCGCGTTTGCAGCCAGGTTTGCCCCTGACAAACGGACCGATCGCGCACCTGCCGCAGCGGTTACGACACCGGCCGGGCATGTCGTTGCGGTTGCCGGGGTAGGCGTCACCACCCACCCATTGTTGGTGCCGCCTGCAACACCGCCGACCGTGAAGTAGTCGGTGATATCCAGGTTGGTAACCGCCTGGGACCCGTTGGATATGTTGATCGTCAGCCGGCTCACCTGGCCGGGGAAAGCCAGGGAACTGATGGAAGTCGTTTTGCTGACGGCCAGGCCGGTAGGAGCATTGAAAAGCAGCGTGCCGACAACGGCGGTGACGTTACGCACGCCGCCGTCCGCGAGGATGCCGTTGGGAGGGATGCTGTTGACCCAGTTCGCGGCACCTGTTGCCACCACATCAAACAGGAAGGCGCAATTTCCGCCGCCCGCCACATTCGCACCGGTCAGGGTTGCGCTGCCTGCCCCTGCAACAGCCGTGATGGATGTGCTTCCCGCGCAGGTCGTCTGCGCATTGGGCGGAGTGGCCAGCACCATGCCCGCCGGGAGCGGATCGGTCACACTGACGTTTGTCAGCGCGAGCGCGCTCGAATTCAGGAGCTGAACCGCGACCGTTGATTTGCCGCCCGAGGACACGCTGGATGGATTGAAGCTCTTGTTCGCGGTCAGTGCGGAGGTGTAGGTCAGCTGGGGGGTGTTGGTTGATACCGTACCCAGTGTGTGTGTCGTGCCGTTCCCGTAGGTTTCGGTGCCGTCGACCGTCGCGGTGTTGTTATAAACGCCGGCCGGCCCTACGACATCCACCTGCAAGTTACAGCTGCCGTCCGCACCCGTGCCGTTGTTGGCGCGAGCCGGAACGGTGCCGCCGGTGATGCCGATCGAAGTGGAGCCGGCAACCGCCGTGATGGCGGGGGCGCCGCAGGTGCTTGCCGCGTTGGCCGGATTTGCGATGCGGAGCTGGCCCCCACCGCTGGTTGCCAATTGCAGAGTATCCGAAACCGCAACGTTGGTCAGTGGGTTCGCCGACTTGTTCGTCAGCGTGATGGTCATGCGGACAATGGTTCCCTCGGCAAACGTGCTGGCGCCGGGAGAGGACTGGGCAAACGCCTTCGTTGCTGCGAGCACGGGCGGGTTGGTGCCTACGCTGGTGGAATTGGAAGCACCCCCGTTGCAAGTGGCGCCGCCGTTGTAGCAAACCCCACCGGCAGCGATGACGTTGTTCGAGGTGGCCACCGCAACAGTGGACGCCATGGCCCACACGGTGATGGTGCAGGCACCCGGTACGCTGACACTGGTGCGGGCCGGGACGGTGTCGATGGTAAAGACCGGCGCATTGCTGCCCAGTGGGCTCGCAGAGTTGACGTTGCCGCAAGCGGCGCTGACAGTCGGCGTGTAATTAAGGCCGTTGATCGTGCCGGTGAGGAATGTCTGGCCGTTGGTGAAGTTGTCCGTCACCGATACGGTATTGATCGCACCAGCGCCGAAGTTTTGCACGGTGATCTGGTACTGGATCGGGTTGCCCGGCGCCACGGGTGTCGTGGGTTGTACCGATTTGAGAACACGGAGGTCGTCGGCAACCAGGATGGTGGCCGATACCGCCTGGCTCTTGATGGCGGGGTCGCCCACATCCACGGCGCCTTGGGGGACGCTGTTGGTGTAGGTCACCGGCACGCCGTTCGCCTGAACAGCCGCGGTGAAGTTCACTGTCACCGTGCAGCTGCCATTGGCGGGAATGGTCCCGCCGGTCAGCCTGACGCCTTTGTTGCTGTTGATCGCGGCAGCGGCGCCGCCCGCACAGCTGGTCACCGCCGATGTGACGTTTAACCCTTTTGTCGGGTCGACGCCACCAATCCCGTCGATCGGCGTGTCATCAAAGGTGGTGACAGTCAGTGGCGTATTGCCGCTATTGCTCAAGGTAAGGGTAAGAAAGCCCGAGGCACCGCTTGAAAGGGAGGTGCTGGGCGTAAAGCCCTTGGACACACCGAGCGGAGACCGGACCGTCACGCTGGCCTGCGCATTGGCCTGGGCGGGCAGTCCAAGCACATTGGTGAAGTCGGTGCTCCGGTTGATGATGTTGTTCTGGGCACCGGTCGAGAACTGGCCGTTGGTCTGGTTCGCCTCCACGTTCACAACGAAGGTGCAACTTCCGTTCGCCGGCAGATCTCCGGTGCCGGTCACACTGGTTGCGCCCGCTGCCGGTGCGGGATTGAAGGCCGGTACCGGACCGCTGGTGCACGTTGCATTCGCGCCTGGCGCTGCCGCGACCTTCATGATGGCGCTGCCGCCGAGCTGGGGAAAGTTGTCGGTGATGCTGAACCCGGAAATTGCCACCGGGTTCGGGTTGACCAGCGTGATGGTCAGAGGCGTCGAAGCGCCGCCGAGCACCAGCGTCGAGCTGGTGAATGCCTTTGAAATTTGCGGCTGCTGCAATGCCCTGACCACGAAGGTCTGGGAGACATCTCCTACATTGCTGCCGCCGCTGCTGGTCACCGCACCATTGAGGATTTGATACGCGTAGGAGGTTGCGTTACCCGTCGAGGTGCCGACCGTGACCGGAATGTCGATGACACACTGGCCGTCAATCCCGCCGGCGGCGGCAGGTATGGTGCCGCCAGCCAGGGCAAGCGCCTGCGTTCCCGGGTTGGCGGTTAAAGCCCCACCGCAACCATTGATGGCCGCAGACGCAACACTGAGGCCGTTGGGCAGAAGGCCAGGCAAGCTGTTGCTGAAGTCCACATTGGTGACGGGCACCGGATCGCTGTTGGACAGGGTAATTCGCAAGGTGGCCGTCTCGCCGGGATACATCCCTTGCGCCGGAATGATCGCGGTCACCGAAGCCGTCAAGGCTTGGGCCGCAACGGGCATCAATCCAATGGCCAATCCGAGAGCCGCAGCACGAAGCAAGGAGCCGGCAGCGGCTTTCGCCAGAAATTTCGAGGACAACATAGTAGGCAGTTCGACTCTTTGAATGCTTGGGAACCGTGCCGGTAAGCAGTCCGCAGGAGCACCGAGTCAACGCTGGCAGAGGACGCACTGCGTTTACTCGGCATGTCTCATGTCAGACAACGTACCGGTAACAAACAGTGCGAAGATTAACTATGTTGCGTTTTTTCTAATACTAAATTTACTACTTTGTTAGTTTGAAGTGACAAAAGTGGAACTTTTTAACAACCCTATTAGTTGTATATGTTTCTTTCTGTAATTTTTCGTTGTGCCGATGCAAACCAAGTGGACATTTTTGGCAGCAGGCGGAAATACCTGAAGAAACCGCTGTTGAGCCAGGCATGACTGCGGCTTTTGTGAACGGAATCCCTCACAACGGACAGAGGGGCGGCATCTACGGCCCATGCAGCTCCCGCAAGCGGGAATGGCCAATAACACCCGTGCGACACGCGCCGTACATGCACCGGCTGTCAAACGCAGACAGGTTGCCTGCGGCAGGGCTGCGCCTTTGAGGTTCGTCAGCCCTGATGCTTTTTCCTTTTGGATGGGGGCCGCCAGACCTTGGAACGGCCACTAAATCCGGACTTCTGGAGTGCGACCTTCACACAGCGCAGGTCAACCTTCCCGCTGAGCTTTCAAGGGATTTTTTTTGCGCGCTGACGTTGGGGCCGGCGTGTCTTCCACCAGCGCGCAAGGTGCACCCTCAAGTCCTGATGTGGGTGGGTGATGCGCCGGATCGCGCCGGCATAATCCAGCGCCAGCCCGGGTGTCCACGCGATCGATTCGGCACGCACCCGTACGCTTCCGGCCAGCCACATGTCGGGGTGAAAGGCCAGGCGCAGCAGGGTTCGCCAGAAAGGTTTGTCGGCAAATACACCTTCCATCGCGGCGTCGATAGCCTCGGTCACGACCACCGAGCAGTTCCGATGCGTCAGGTTATAGGTGTCGTCCTGACGGTACGCTTCCCAGAACGACTGCAGGTGGCTGCGGTTAAACAGGCGAAAGCGGATGCGAAAGGTTGAAGGGCGCGTCGCACCGGCTTCCTGCTCATAAGAGGGAAGCCACATCCCCGGATGGTCGTTGCTTTGTGTGGYGCGCACCTGGTTTACAAGATTGTGCTGCGTGATGGTCAGGCGCACGCGTGGATGGTGGCTGATGTACAGTTGCGGCCCGCACTCCAGCGCGACATGGCCGGTGGTAACGCTGCCTTTGCGGGAGAGGGCCGCAATGTACCGGTCGACCAGCGGAAGGCGGATGCGCTCTTCGCTTTGATCCACGGCGGTCCAGATGTGAACCACCATCTGTTCGCCGGGCATGCCGGCACCTGCGGGCGGGGCGGATGGGGGCGTACTGGCACCCATCTCCCTTTTCCTTTTATAGAGCTCAATGGCCGCAAGCCGTGACCCCGGCGGCAAGCGTTGCAGGCGCCAGGCGCCGCGCATCACGACGTAGCCGCCCGCCATCAATGCAAGGCCGGTGCAAAAAGACACGTTCATCGCRGAAGGCAGGGGCCAGTCGGTCACCAGCAATATCGCCATGACCAGATAACCCCAACCGATGACGTTGGAGATGCGCCAGTTCGGATACCGGATTAAAAGACTTGACGCAATACGCACCAGTCCGTTGAAGGTAAAAGCAGCGGCGAAAAGAACGGCTGCAGCAATCGAATTGTCCCGGGGGAAATCCAGCAGCAGACAGGCAAACACCACCATGGCCGCGCCGCGCAACATTTCAAAGCGCCGCCGCGCACGTGTGTGTGTGGTGCCTATCACCAGCTCCACCAGGCCTTGCAACAGCAACACGGCGCCGAACACCCAGCCTGCCATGTCGGTCACGCCATCGACCAGGTCTATCAGCACCACGGCACCCAGCAACACCGCGAGCAGGCCCGCCACCAGAAAGATCTTCCAGCGCTTCACGAGCGCATCGCCGCCAAAAAGGGTTAGTGCAAGTCTGAACATGTTGGTGCGGTGACCGCCGGGACCGTGCTACGCGTCAGGGGAATGCGTAGCTCGCAGCGCCCAGGCTTCACTTCAAAGAGGGGAAGTCAACCACATAGCCATTCATTGGCATGGTTGCACGCTGGACGGCCTGCTGCTGCGGCAGCGCGGTCCACAGCACTTTGCCCTGCTCGGTCGCGTCCGTGGCAACACCCCTGGCCGTGAACGCGTCGATCACGTAGGGCACGCCCTGGGATGACAAGGGACCGATACCGTCCGACACGTGGAAATGCAGGTGCGGCGCCGTGGTGTTGCCGGAATTGCCCAGCAACGCCAGCACCTGGCCGCGCCTGACGCGGTCGCCCACGCGCACCTTCAGTGAACCCGGCTGCAGGTGTGCATAAAACGCGTAATAGCCGCGCCCCAGATCGAGGATCACATGGTTGCCCGTCACGTTCTGCATGGTCGTGTCGGGTGGCAAGGCATTGGGCACCCGCTCAGGCAGCCCGTCGAGCACGGAAACCACTTTGGCATCCGCCACGGCAATCGCTTTTTGCCCGTAGGTCGGCCAGTTTTCGTTCTTGTTGCTGTCGCCGTTGCTTTGCTGCGAGTTCGCGTCTATCTTGATCCAGTCGATCGCAAACCGCTGACTGACATAAAGAACGCCGTTCACCGGGATACCGGCACRCCGGTGCGGCGCCTCTTTGCAGCAGCCATTGAATGCAACCCAGCCGGTCCCCTCAAGCGGCGGGCCGATCAGCGGAGCCGGCCGGGTGCTGACGGAAACATTGCCACCGGTCTGCGTGGTCTGAACGCTGCTCTCACCGGCAGTTTTGACGGCTGCCGTGAGCTTGATTTCGGGCCCGGCGGTGACCACACGGTGYGACAGGACTTTCGGAATGGCCTGACCGGCCTCCAGCACTACGTCAATCCAGAACAAACCGGCCTGTGCCGCGCCGATGCTGTCACCACCCGCGCCGTCCAGCAACGAAAAAGTGCCCGCAACATCCGCCCCGGCGACGGTGGTCAGCACCTTGCCCGAAGCGGCATCCAATACCTCCAGCGATACCAGCTTGACCGGCACGGCCCGCGCATTGGTGACCTGCAGCTCGTAATCGATGTGCACACGCCCATCAGCGCCGCGAAAAGGCACGGGGCGTGAGGCGGCGCTCAGCAGTACAGGAGTGTTCTGGTCATGCGCACCGGCAAATTCCAGGTTGTTCAGTCCGGGTTTGGGTCCTGCCGCAAAGGCGTGCAGACCTCCGGCAAGTACCAGCACGGCCACAAAAAAACGACGCATGCGATCCTCCTTGTGATGGCGGGGCCATCATAGCGCCAAGCATCGCACCGTCGAAGCATAAGAGCGTGCCGCGCGAAGGGATCCCTTCGCACGGCACATGGGGAAAAGATCACCGGGCAATCGTGCTGAAGTCTGCACGCCTTCCGGTCTTTGACTGGATCAGCGGTTGCTGTAGTCGGGAGACTGCTGCTGCGTGACCACAGGGGCCGGCGGCGGCTTGGGACCGTAACTGGCGCCATCCTGGGTCCGCAAGGTCGACCCTTCCACTGTCACGCGGCTGCCAACGCTGGGAGCGCGGGCAACTTCTACCATGCGTTGGGAACCGTCTTCCATGCGCACGCCGACCTGGTAAACCGTTTCCTTGCGAACATGCCCTTCGATGGCGTTGCCGGCGAAACCGCCACCCACCGCACCCAGGATGGTGGCCGCCGTACGCCCACCGCCATGGCCGACCTGGTTACCCAGCACGGCGCCCAGCACGCCACCCGCCACAGCACCTACGCCAGGGCCTGCCGGCTTGGTGGAACGCTCAACCGGTGTCACTGACTCCACCGCACCGCATACATGGCACACAGGCGCCGGCGCCACAGCGACCGGTGCAGGGTAAGGGGCCGGTGCGGGCGAAATACCCGCATAACTCGGGGCGGGTGCCGGTTTTGGCGTCGGCTTGACCACTTTTTTGGTCGGCACGGGCGCGGGCTTGGCGGGTGCGGCAACCGGCTTTTCAGCCATGTCGTCCGCCACATTGCTGGCCGCGGCCATGGGSGGCGCCACTWGCGGCGCGGCTTGCGGTGCTGCGAGTGCCACCGGSGTCGCCGTAACCGGGTTGCGCATCTGGTAAATCATGGTCCCGCCCATGGCCAGGACGGCCACTCCCAGTATGCCGACGGCCGCCCACAAGGGCTTGCTGGCCGACGGGGCCTGCTGGCCCGGCTGAAGATTTTCGGTGGATGTGTTCATGGCATTTCCCYCTGTGAAATCAATTGGTCCCGCAACGGGGTTTCATCTGTCGTTGTTCAACGTTTCCCATGCCGCGAAGGTAAACATGCTTTGGCAGGCAGCTGTGTATTTATGTAAACGCAGGTTATTCTCCGGCAAAGTCGCCGTAAACGCGAATTGCAACGGTAACGCGGCCTGTTGTTCCTGGAGACGCCCACAGAATCCAGCGAAACGGTCCGCGGAAGGCGGCGCACAACGCCAAGAGGGTTTTCGGTGGAAGTGAATTTCCGTATCACTCCCATTTGCCCCAATGACATCGACCTTAACGTGGCCGGGCAGCGGCCTCAACATCGGTAAGGGAAACTATTGTCTCGTCGCCGTACTTTTCTGCAAGCATTGTCTTTACTTCTTCATAGCTATGTGCGTAGAACGTTTCATGCACGCCCGGCTCGCCTGAATTCTTCTTCCATACGATCGCAAGGTACTCTTTAAGCTGCTTGTCCATCTGCCACTTCATTTTTTAAGGCATGTACCACTATTGCAAAAGCCGCCGATCGTGGCGCCTGATCCCTGCCGCAGCGCTTCGAGTTTCATTAGTGGCTCTTAAAGATTGGGTGCCAGCAGGCGCTGCAATTCCCCGGCTTTCAGACCACGCCGCTGCGCGAGGTCCTGCAGCTGATCGTCGCCGATTTTGCCAACGTTGAAATAGGTGCTCTCGGGGTGGCTCAGGTAAAAGCCGCTCACACTGGCAGCCGGCGTCATGGCCAGGCTTTCGGTCAGGGCCATGCCGACCTCTTCGGCCTTGAGCAGCTCGAACATTTCTTTCTTGACGCTGTGGTCCGGGCAGGCCGGGTAGCCTGGCGCCGGGCGTATGCCCTGGTATTTTTCGGCGATCAACGCCTCGCTGTCCAGTGACTCGGCCGGCACATAGCCCCACAAATCCTTGCGTACGCGCTGGTGCAGGCTTTCGGCAAACGCTTCGGCCAGGCGGTCAGCCAGCGCCTTGAGCATGATGGACGAATAATCGTCGTGGTCATCCAGGAAGTACTTTTCCTTTTTCTCGGCGCCAATGCCTGCCGTGACGGCAAAAAGACCGATGTAGTCCGGAATTTGTGAGGCATTTTGGCCTGCAGCGCCCGTATATTCAGCACGAGCAGCTATCAATTCAGGAGCAAGCACCTTGGGCGCGACAAAATCAGCCAGGCAACGGCTGGGGCGCATCACGCCGTCAATCGCGGTTTTTTCGGTTTGCTGGCGCAGGCCGTACCAGGTCATGGCCACTTCGCTGCGCGACTCGTCGGTGTAGATCTCGATGTCGTCACCCACGCTGTTGGCGGGGTACAGCGCCATCACGCCGTTGGCGGTGAGCCAGCGGCCTTCAATCAGGCGCTTGAGCATGCGCTGGGYGTCGGCGTACACGCGCACAGCTTCGGTGCCCACGACTTCGTCCTTCAGGATGGCCGGGAAGGCTCCGGCCAGGTCCCAGGTCTGGAAGAAAGGACCCCAGTCGATGTACTGGGCCAGCTCCGACAGGTCGAAGTTCTTGAACACGCGCCGGCCAATGAACTTGGGCACCGGCGGCGCGTAATGGGCCCAATCCATTGACGTGGCATTGGCGCGGGCCTTGGCCAGCGGCCACATCGGCACCTGCTTTTTGCTGGCGTGCTGGGTGCGCACCTTGTCGTAGTCGGTATACAGCTCTTCGATGTATCTGGCGGCCTGGTCGGACAGCAGGCTTTGCGCCACGCTCACGCTGCGGGACGCATCGGGCACATACACCACCGGGCCTTCGTAGTGCGGGGAGATCTTGACGGCCGTGTGCACGCGGCTGGTGGTGGCGCCGCCTATCAGCAGCGGGATTTTTTTGATGCGGAAGTGATCGTCTTTCTGCATCTCGGCGGCGACGTACTGCATCTCTTCCAGGCTGGGGGTGATGAGGCCCGACAGCCCGACGATGTCGGCGCCTTCAACCTTGGCGCGCGCCAATATTTCATGGCAGGGCACCATCACGCCCATGTTGACGACTTCAAAGTTGTTGCACTGCAAGACCACCGTCACGATGTTCTTGCCGATGTCGTGCACGTCGCCCTTGACCGTGGCGATGATGATCTTGCCTTTGGTCTTGACGTCGCCGCCGGCGGCTTCGAGCAGCAGCTTTTCGGCTTCGATGTAGGGCAGCAGATGCGCCACGGCCTGCTTCATCACACGGGCGCTTTTGACGACCTGGGGCAGAAACATCTTGCCCTGGCCGAACAGGTCACCGACGATGTTCATGCCGTCCATCAACGGTCCTTCAATCACATGCAGCGGCCGGCCGCCCTCTGCAAGGATCTCCTGGTAGACCTCTTCGGTGTCGGTCACGATGTGCTCGTTCATGCCGTGGACCAGCGCGTGCGACAGGCGCTGGCGCACCGGCAGGGCACGCCATTCGTTTTTCTTGCTGTCGTCCTTGGCGCCGCTCCTGGCGGTCTCGGCCACTTCGATCAGGCGTTCGCTGGGCGTGAGTTCGGGCTCACCGGACTTGTAGGCCGGTGTGCGGTTGAGCACCACGTCTTCCACACGCTCGCGCAGCACCGGATCGAGGTCGTCATACACGCCGACCATGCCGGCGTTGACGATGCCCATGTCCATACCGGCCTGGATCGCGTGGTACAGGAACACGGTGTGGATGGCTTCACGCACCGGGTCGTTGCCGCGAAAGCTGAAGGACACGTTGGACACACCGCCAGAGACCTTGGCACCCGGCAGGTTCTGCTTGATCCAGCGCGTGGCGTTGATGAAATCGACCGCGTAGTTGTTGTGCTCTTCGATGCCGGTGGCGATCGCGAAAATGTTCGGGTCGAAGATGATGTCTTCGGGCGGAAAGTCCAGCTCGTCGACCAGCACGCGGTAGGCGCGCTCACAGATTTCGACTTTGCGCTCATAGGTGTCGGCCTGGCCTTTTTCATCAAAAGCCATCACCACCGCTGCCGCGCCGTAGCGCTTGAGCAGTCTGGCCTGCTGCTTGAAGGGCTCCAGCCCCTCTTTCATCGAGATCGAGTTGACGATGCCCTTGCCCTGAATGCAGCGCAGGCCGGCTTCGATGACGCTCCACTTGGAGCTGTCGATCATGATGGGCACGCGGGCGATGTCGGGCTCACTGGCGATCAGGTTCAGGAAACGCACCATGGCGGCCTGGCTGTCGAGCATGGCTTCATCCATGTTGATGTCGATGATCTGCGCGCCGTTTTCGACCTGCTGGCGGGCCACGGCCAGCGCCTGCTCGTATTCACCGTTGAGGATCATGCGAGCGAAGGCCTTGGAGCCGGTGACGTTGGTACGCTCGCCAATATTGACGAACAGCGTGCCCGCGCCGATGGCGACCGGCTCCAGGCCGGACAGCTTCATGGGGGGGACATTGGGTAAAGATTCAGTTTCAGACACGGACTCACCTTGAGGCAAAGGTGAGCGTCGTTGCTGCAGGGGCCGCCGGAAGCCGCCGCCTGTAACCCAAGCCTGACGAACGCTTGTGTTCGCTGCAACGCTCCTTGGGTTACCATCATTTTAAGGGCTGAACGCCGCCCGCGCCATATCCTTGCGCCAATGGCAAGAGATACCAACAAAAGTCCAGGGGATAGCCGGAGCCACCATGTTTGAAAACCTGTTCGGCAGAAAACAGAAGGGAACGCCCGATGCGCCCGAGTCCATGCGTCCCAAAGACCGCATGCGGGCCATTGAAGGCTCCAGCACGGCCGAGCTTGCCGCCAGGCTGCTGATTGCACCAACCGCCCYGATGCAGCTCACGCCCGAAGAGGCTTTCACCGTCGTCAGCTATATGACGCCGCGCAGGATTTCCGAGGGAACGACCTTCATCCGCGAAGGGGACAAGAGCGATACCGGTTATATGGTGCTGCTGCTCGAAGGCGAAGTCACGGTCGAAAGCATTGTGGTCAGCCGCCGCACGCCGGTCACCATCACGGTGCTGGGCCCCGGCAGCCTGATCGGCGAGATGGGCCTGGTCGACGGCCAGGCGCGGCTGGCGTCATGCACTGCCAGCAGCGACGTGAGCTGCGCCGTGCTGTCGCGCGCAGCGCTTGAAAAAATGGGGGAAGAGCAACCTGTGACTGCGGCCAAACTGATGTTTGCCGTTTCGCTGCGCATCGCCGAACGGCTGCGCGACACCAGCGAAAAACTCAAGATGTACAGCCAGCTGGTGCAAGCCATGCAGCAGGAAATCGACCGGCTCATGCCGGGCTGATTTCCGTCTGGCAGAAAAGCGGGGAAGGCGGCAGGCTGGCCGCCCCCTTCGACTTAGTCGAGCTTGATTTTGGCGACCTTGATCAGGCGTCCATAGTCGGCATGCTCTTTCATCACCATGTAGGCAAAGTCGGCAGAGCTCATGGGGCTGGGGGTCGCGCTCATGCGTGCAAACTTTTCCGCGGTGTCGGGCGTGTTGAGCGCGTCGGCGAATGCCCGCTGAAGCTGGTCTGCCGTAGCTTTGGGAAGGTTGGCCGGGCCAAAGATGCCGAACCAGGTGCTGATGTGAAAGCCGGGCAATACGTCGTTGATGGTCGGAATTTCCGTAAAGCTGCTGGAGCGGTTGATGGTGGTCACGCCAAAAGCGACCAGCTTGCCCGACTTGATGTTGGCGCTGGCAGAGGCCAGGTTGTCGAACATCAGGTCGGTCTGGCCCGACAGCAGGCCAGCCTGCGCCTGCGCCGAGCCGCTGGAAGGCAGGTGCACCACGCTGATCTTGGCCAGGCTTTTGAACAGCTCGCCCGCGAGGTGGCCGGCGCTTCCATTGCCGCCGGAGGCATAGTTCAGCCGGCCGGGATTCTTGCGTGCGTAGGCAATCAAGTCCTTGGTGTCCTTGATTTTCAGCCGCCTGGCTGTTTCGGCATTCATGACCAGCACGTTCGGCACACGGGCCACCAACGTGATGGGCGTGAAGTCCTTCAATGCGTCATAGGGCATGTTCGGGTAGAGCCACGGGTTGATGGCATGGGTGGCCACCGCCCCCATCACCAGCGTATGGCCGTCTGCAGGCGCCTTGGCGACGAGGGCCGCACCCACGTTTCCGCCGGACCCCGGCCGGTTGTCAACCGTGACTTCGGTTTTGAGCAGGGGACGCAGCTTCTCGGCCAGGATGCGYGCAGCGTTGTCCAGCGGGCCGCCGGCTGGATAGGGCACGACGATCGTCACCGGTTTTTGGGGCGACAGTTGTGCATGGCCTGCGAAAGCCGTCATCGCCAACGTGAATGCCGCTGCGGCCTTGATGAATAAACCCACCTTCATGATTTCCTTGGTTGTGTTGTGTTGCGTTGTTTTGCCGAACCATCAACGCTGCAGGGCGCAGCGCCGGAGAATGAAAACAGGGTTCGGCAAARGGGCCTGACTATAGCCGCGAAATATGACTTTTCGGGACATCGCCGGGCACGTCATCTCATATGCATACTTATTAAGTACACGTGCATCAGGGAACCGGCTTTTTCGGCCAGCCGACGGCATCACCCGGAAGTGATGCAGGGCAGCGCTGCCCTCAGGCGGCCTCTTTGTAGAAGGCGCCACGCTGCAAGGAGCGGCTGGCGACCGGGGCGACCGCGTGGGCGATGGCACCTATGTGATCCGGCGTGGTGCCGCAGCAACCGCCCACGATGTTGACAAGGCCTTCCTCGGCGAACTCGCGCAGCAGGCGGGACGTTACGTCGGGCGTTTCGTCAAAACCGGTGTCGCTCATGGGGTTGGGCAGGCCGGCATTGGGGTAGCAGCTGATGAAGGTGTCTCCGGCCACGCGGGCCAGCTCCTGGATGTAGGGGCGCATCAGGGTGGCGCCCAGTGCGCAGTTGAGGCCGACTGCCAGTGGTGCGGCATGGCGCACGCTGTGCCAGAAGGCCGTCACGGTTTGCCCGCTCAGGATGCGGCCCGAAGCGTCGGTCACGGTGCCGCTGATGATCAGGGGCAGGCGCTCGCCGGAGTTGTCGAAGTATTCGTCAATGGCAAACAGCGCCGCCTTGGCATTGAGCGTGTCGAAGATGGTCTCGACCAGCAGTACGTCGCTGCCGCCCTTGACCAGTGCCTCGGTCTGTTCGTAGTACGCCTTGCGCAACTCCTCGAAACTGGTGTTGCGCGCGCCCGGGTCGTTCACGTCGGGGCTGATGCTCGCCGTCTTGGGCGTAGGTCCAAGGGCGCCGACGACAAAACGCGGCTTGTCGGGCGTCGAATACTTGTCGCAGGCGGCACGGGCGATGCGGGCCGACTCGTAATTCATCTCGACGGCCAGGTCGGCCATGTCGTAGTCGGCCTGCGCCACGGTAGTCGCGCCGAAGGTGTTGGTTTCAATCATGTCGGCGCCCGCAGCCAGGTAGCCCTCATGGATGTCCTGGATCACGTCGGGGCGCGTCAGGCTCAGCAACTCGTTGTTGCCCTTCACGTCTTTGTGAAAATTCCTGAAGCGTTCGCCCCGGTACTGGGCCTCGTTGAGCTTGAAGCGCTGGATCATTGTGCCCATCGCACCGTCAAGGATGGCGATACGTTGTTCCAGGATGGCCGGCAGCTGCTGCCCGCGTGTGTAGATGATTGGCTTCATGCTCCGATTTTAAGGCGCGGCAGCTTTTTCAGCAGACTTCGACGGGTTCTCTTCAACCAGCAAGGGCCGCGGAACCGGCTTTGCCGGGCCGCAGGCGCAGCGCCCCCTTGGGGGCAGGGAGCTACACGCAGTGAGCGACCGTGGGGGCGCCATCAGCCACAATAGGGGTATTGCCCTGAACATGAAAAACTTTCAACCCAAAGAAGCCTGGTCCTGGCTGCAGGCACATTCTGACGCGCTGTTTGTGGACGTGCGCATGGAGATCGAGTCGCTGTACGTCGGCCGCCCCCCAGGCGTGGTCAACGTGCCGTGGTACGAATACCCCGACCTGCAGCCGGACCCGCAAAAGTTCGCCGACGCCGTGGCGCGCGAAGCTGCCGGCAAGGCGCAGCCGGTGCTGCTGATTTGCCGATCCGGCAAGCGCACGCTGGACGCCGGCAAGGCACTGGAAGCGGCCGGTTTTTCTGATGTGCAGCATGTGGTGCATGGCTTTGAAGGTGAGCTCGACGAACAGTTCCAACGCTCCACGCTCTCGGGCTGGCGGTTTGATGGCTTGCCCTGGGAGCAGATGTAGCCGGTTTTTTACTGCTATTTATGCATTAAACAGGCTCGCAGCCTTTATTCCACCAGCGCAAGCAGCTACTATTTTCATAGCACCCCTCTTCATCGTTTCGATTTTCCGGCTTAAAACCTTGTCTTCATTGCCCATTTCTGCGCCTTTGCCGACACCCCTGGACGTGCTCAGCCGGGTTTTTGGCTATGACAGCTTCCGCGGGCCGCAGGAGGCCATCGTGGACCATGTGGTTCGCGGCGGCGATGCCCTGGTGCTAATGCCCACCGGCGGAGGCAAATCACTGTGCTACCAGATCCCGGCCATCGTGCGGCAAAACGCCGGCCACGGGGTCACGGTGGTGATCTCGCCGCTGATTGCGCTGATGCATGACCAGGTGGGCGCCCTGCATGAGGCCGGCGTGTCCGCCGCATTTTTAAACTCGACACAAAGCTTTGAAGAAAGCAGCCAGCTTGAAAAGCAATTGCTGCGCAATGAGCTGACGCTGCTCTACGCTGCGCCCGAGCGCATCAACACCCCGCGCATGAAAGGCCTGCTCGGCTCCCTGCATGAACGCGGCCTGCTCAGCCTGTTTGCGATTGACGAAGCGCATTGCGTAAGCCAGTGGGGTCATGACTTCCGGCCCGAATACCGGTCCTTGAGCCTGTTGCACGAAACCTTCCCGAACGTGCCGCGTATTGCCCTGACGGCAACCGCGGATGCGCTGACACGGCAGGACATGATTGAGCGGCTCAAGCTGGAAGACGCACGCGCATTCGTCAGCAGCTTTGACCGGCCGAACATCCGCTACACCATCGTCGAAAAAACCGACGCCACGCGCCAGCTGCTGCGATTCATTGAAAGCGAACACGCCGCAGAAGCCGGCATTGTGTATTGCCAGTCACGCAAACGCGTGGAGGAAATTGCCGAAGCCCTGCAGGATGCCGGTCTCAAGGCCATGGCCTACCACGCGGGTCTGGACAGTGCCCTGCGCCAACAGCGGCAAGACCGCTTCCTGCGCGAGGAAGGCACGGTGATGGTCGCGACGATTGCCTTCGGCATGGGCATTGACAAACCCGACGTGCGTTTTGTCGCCCACCTGGACATGCCGAAAAACATCGAAGGCTACTACCAGGAAACAGGCCGCGCCGGCCGCGACGGCCTCCCGGCCAATGCCTGGATGACGTACGGCCTGCAGGACGTGGTGAACCAGCGCCGCATGATAGACACCAGCGAAGCCGCCAGCGAAGAGTTCAAGCAGGTCATGCGCGGCAAGCTAGATGCCTTGTTGACGCTGGCTGAAGACACGCGTTGCCGGCGTGTCAGCCTGCTGCATTACTTCGGCGAAGACAGTCAGCCTTGCGGTAACTGCGACAACTGCCTGCAGCCGCCGGTGGTATGGGACGCGACCGAAGCCGCGCGCAAGATGCTCAGCTGCATCTACCGCGTGCAGCAGGCCAGCGGCATCAGCTTTGGCGCAGGCCACCTGATGGACATCCTGCGCGGCAAGGCGACCGAAAAAGTATTGCAGTACGGCCACGACAAGCTCAGCACCTTCGGCATTGGCGCCGACCTGTCCGAAGTGCAGTGGCGTGGCGTGTTACGCCAATTGATCGCCAAGGGCATGGTGCGGGTCGACCCCGATGCGTTCAACACGTTGCAGCTGTTGCCTGATGCACGCCAGGTGCTCAAGGGCGAAGTCAGCGTGATGCTGCGCGAGYAGTCGGCCGGCGCCAGTGAACGGCGCAAAGGCAGCTCCCAAAAAGGCACCAAGACCTCCGCCAAAGGCATGGCCGAAGCCTCGCTCAATGCCGGCGCGCTGGAGCGTCTGGCCCGCCTGAAGGCCTGGCGCGCCGAAGTCGCCCGCGAACACAATCTGCCCGCCTTCGTGATCTTTCATGATGCAACCTTGCGAGCCATTGCAGAACGCGCGCCGCAAGGCATTGCCGATCTCGAAGGCATCAGTGGTATCGGCGTCAAAAAACTCGAGGCCTACGGGGCCGAAGTGCTGCGCGTCTGCGCCGGGGCGGATTAGGCCCTCGCAAGCCGATGACCTAATCCCGCGCGGTACCGTCCGCCCAGGCCCCTTAAGTTGCGCCAGGCGTATTCCGGATTTCGACGCTGTCTATGGCCGCCCGCGCAGGGCGCTGCGGTGTCAACAACCCGCGTACCAGGCCAGCGGCGTTAAAGCACCACGACACGACCGAGAACACAGCCTTGGTGGCGCTGCGCTTTCGCCATGTCATCAACAGGAGAGGTGCCGCTRCAATGCAGGAGAAGGCCCCGATGCGCGCTGTCCACGGCATGGGAACCACCAGAACAGCGAGCAACACTGCCCACCACATCAGTACGGCAGCATACAGGCGCAATTCGCGCACCCGCGTGAGCACCAGCCCCAGGTGCGACTCGCCCCAGGCCGCGCGCAGCACTTCACCCAGGCCGCAAATGTAGCGGCTGCGCCAGCGGCGCACCAGCAACTGATAGGGAGGCGCATCGTGGCCATGGTGCCGCACGGAATCGGTGCCCAGGCGCCACAGTTTCCAGCCCCTGGCATGCAGGCGCATCGCCAGGTCGAACTCTTCATAGCTGTGCAGGTTGCGGTCTGAAAAATACCCGGCCTGCTCCACCGCGGCCCTGCGGTACAGGCCGCCCATGTCCAGCCGGTCCACCATGCCTGCCTGCATATGGCCCAGACCCCGCTCCACACGCGCCACATATTCCAGGCTGCTGGTGTTCAACTCAACAACCTGCCCTCCCACGCCGGCCACGTCGGGGTGCGCCTGCATGAAGGCCAGCGCCTGCGGCAAAAACCCGGGCAGCATTTCCATGTCGCCATCCAGGATGTACACAAATTCGCCCGCCGAATGCTGGTACCCCAGCTGCGGACCGATGCCGCAGCAACGTTCATCGGCGCGTGCCAGCTGCACGATGCGGATGGGATAGGCAGACGCCAGCGCTACGGTGCGGTCGCTGGAGCAGGAATCGGCCAGCACGACCTCGCCACCGACCATCTGGACGGCCGCCAGCGCACTTTCTACCGCGGCCACAATGCGCTTTTCTTCGTTCAGGGCCTTGATGACGATGCTGACCGTGCAAGGCGTTTCGCTGGCTTCAGGAAGCATCGTCACGGCTCCTCAAAATAATGCGGGCCGGCACACCCACGGCAAGGGCTCCGGCGGGGACGTCCGTGATCACCACGGCATTGGCACCAATGTCGACGTCGTCCCCGATCCGTACAGCCCCCAGGATCTTCGCGCCGGCGCCGATATTGACGCGGTTGCCGATGTGCGGCGCCTCGAGCGGCCTGTCGATACGCTGGTTGCCGATGGTGACGCCCTGGCGGATGATGCAGTCGTCCCCGATCACGGCGCGGCCATGCACCACAATTGCACCGGAATGCTCAATCACCAGGCGCCGCCCAATTTGGGCCGAGACACCTATCGTGACGCCGCAAAACATTTCAGCCAGTTTGGCCAGCACCAGGTGCACGGCACCCAGCGGATAACGCACCAACCTGGACTGAAACCGGTAGCGCAGGTGCCCCAGCCGGTACACCTGCAATGCCCAGAAGCCCAGGGACAGGACGCCTTCCTGCGCCACCCGCAAGTCTTCAAGAAAAGCCATTGTTATTGAGCTTTCGTAACATGCATCAAGACGTGAAACCCCTCCCCCGGCCGCAGGCTCCAACGGAGACCGCTCGGGTTTGGGGGATGAAGTCCGCGGCAAGTCCATCAGAACCCGACAAAAGCCGGAGCAGA
The DNA here is from genome assembly GCF_056406035.1 of Polaromonas sp. P1_E1_2. Classification (NCBI taxonomy): domain Bacteria; kingdom Pseudomonadati; phylum Pseudomonadota; class Betaproteobacteria; order Burkholderiales; family Comamonadaceae; genus Polaromonas; species Polaromonas sp. P1_E1_2. Next base: position 28,553 of record NZ_JBFUAZ010000002.1, read on the forward strand.
AAATTCAGCCCTTGCGGAAATGCGGCGCAAGATTCGTACCAATGGACTCACCCGGAACTTGCCTGGCTGCGGTACCACCGGCGCAAGCAAACTGTCAGAAGGCCATTGTGCCGGGGATGATTGGGGTTCCCTGTCAGCCGTATTCCCGCATAAGGTTATGCATCTTTCGCCGTGGTTTGTCTTGGCCTCGTAAGGGCTTGCCCTGAGAGGTACCCGCCATAGTTGGGCTAGCATCCGCCATTGGCATGGTTCGTGCTGATGTCGACCTACTTATTGACTGGAGAATCCCCGTGATCAAACTCGTAAAGAAACATGGACTTGTCGCCCTTGCAGCGGCCGGCCTCACTGTTGCGGCCATGGCACCTGCCCATGCCGGCAAGACACTGGACGCCATCAAGGCACGGGGTCAGGTCATCTGCGGCGTGAACGTCGGGCTGGCCGGGTTTTCCTCTGCCGACAGCAACGGCGCCTGGACCGGGCTCGACGTGGACGTCTGCAAAGCCGTCGCCGCCAGCGTGCTGGGCGACGCCAGCAAGATCAAGTGGGTTCCCCTGAACGCCCAGCAGCGCTTTACCGCCCTGCAGTCCGGCGAGGTTGATGTCCTGTCGCGCAACACCACGTTCTCGCTGACGCGCGACGCCTCTCTGGGCCTGCACATGACCGCCGTCACCTACTACGACGGCCAGGGCTTCATGGTCCCGGTGAAAAGCAAGATCAAAAGCGCCAAGCAGCTGAAAAACGCCACCGTCTGCGTGCAGTCCGGAACCACCACGGAAAAAAACCTGACGGACTTCTCCAAGGCCAACAACCTCAACATGAAGCCCGTCGTGTTTGAAAAGCAGGAAGCCGTCAACGCCGCCTACTTCTCCGGCCGTTGCCAAGCCTACACCACGGATGCATCCGGCCTGGCCTCGGTGCGCAACAAGGAAGCCAAAGTACCGGCCGACCACCTGATCCTGCCGGAGCTGATCTCCAAGGAGCCGCTGGGCCCCATGGTGCGCCGCGGTGACGATGAATGGTTCGCCATTGTCAAATGGGTGATCTACGGCCTCATCGAAGCGGAAGAATATGGCGTGACCCAGGCCAATGTCGATGCCATGACCAAGGAAAGCAAAGACCCGGTGGTCATGCGCCTGACCGGTAGTGGCGAAGACACCGGCAAGCTGCTGGGCCTGGACAAGGAATGGCTGGTTCGCGCCGTCAAGGCCGTCGGCAACTACGGTGAAATCTTCGACCGCAACGTCGGCCCCAAAACGCCCCTGGCACTGCCGCGCGGCCAAAACAACCAATGGAATAAAGGCGGCCAGATGTACGCCATGCCGGTGCGCTGAACGACTCCTTCCGATGCGCTAAACGCAACGGGCCGCTCGCAACCATCCGTTGACGAGCGGCCCGTTTTACTTGGGTAACCGCCTTATGTCCGAGCATTCCCTGATTCCCGCACGGCCGGCGCCGGCGCTGCGGCGCAGAGTTTTTTCCTGGCGCAGCAAGCAGGCGCGCGCCGTTGTTTACCAGATCCTGGCCGTCAGCCTGATCGTCTTCCTCGTGTGGCTGCTCGTGAGCAACACCATGAGCAACATGAAGACGCGCGGTATCCAGAGCGGCTTTGATTTTCTGTTTCAGCCCGCCGGTTTTGACATTGGGGAAGGCTGGCTGAATTACGACTCGATCGATCCCTACTGGAAAGCCTTCCTCGTGGGGCTGGTGAACACCCTTCGCGTGGCCGTGGTGGGCATTGTGCTCACGTCCGTGCTGGGAACCCTGCTGGGYGTGGGACGCTTTTCGCGAAACGCCCTGATCCGCGGCCTGTGCTACGGCTACATCGAGATGTTCCGTAACATCCCGGTGCTGCTGCAGCTGCTGATGTGGTACCTGCTGTTCACGGAATACCTGCCGGCCATTGACCAGGCCCTGCATATCGGCAGCCTGGTGTATATCAGCAAGAACGGCCTGTCTTATCCCTTTCCGGTGTGGCACCTCGGGCAGACGCTGGCCCTCGTCGGCATGGCGGCCGGTGGTGTGGCGGGGTTTGTTTATGCGCGCCGGGCACGCCGCCACTTTGACCAGACCGGCCATGCGCGTCCCRTGTTGTGGGTGGTGCTGGGACTGGTCGCGGCCGGTGCGCTCCTGGGCTGGCTGGCCGGTGGTGCGCCTTCCGAATGGAACCTGCCGAAGCTGACGGAAACCCAAGTGGAGGGTGGCGGCGCGCTGTCGCCTGAATACCTGGCGGTGTTGCTCGGGCTGGTGCTTTACACCTCGGCCTTTGTGGCGGAGGTGGTCCGCGCCGGCATTGCCTCGGTCTCGCTGGGCCAGCACGAGGCAAGCGCGTCGCTGGGACTTTCGCGCGGCCACTCCATGCGCCTGGTGGTGCTGCCCCAGGCGCTGAGGGTCATCATCCCGCCGCTGACCAACCAGTACCTGAACCTCACCAAAAATTCGTCGCTGGCCGTTGCCGTGGGCTACCCCGACCTTGTGTCGATTGCCAACACCTCGCTCAACCAGACCGGCCGCGCCGTCGAATGCATTGCCATCATCATGCTGATCTACCTCACCACATCGCTGGCCACCTCGGCGCTGATGAACTGGTTCAACAGCCGCGCCGCCATCAAGGAACGCTGACATGAACCAGACCTTTGTTCCCGTCGCGCCCCGCCCGGCCCCCATCAAGATGGAGGGCCCGGGCCCCTGGCTGCGCAACAACCTGTTTTCCAGCGTTGGCAATGCGCTGGTGTCGGTCGGGGTCATCGCCCTGTTGCTGTGGGCCGCATCGTCGGCCCTCCGCTGGGCGGTGTTCAATGCCGTGACCGCCGCCGACGCGGATGCCTGCCAGGCCGCACGCGGCATGGGCGCATGCTGGGGCGTGATCAACGAAAAAGCCCGCATCATCCTGCTGGGCCGCTACCCCCTGACAGAGCACTGGCGGCCGGAGCTGGCAACCTTTTTGCTGCTGGGCCTGGTGGTTGCAAGCTGCAGCCGCTGGTTCTGGAAACCCTGGCTGGGATTGATCTGGGTCGTGGTCCTGACGGCGTTCTTCACGCTCATGAGCGGCGGCATGTTCGGGCTCTCCAAAGTGTCCACCGACCAGTGGGGCGGCCTGCCGCTGACCGTCATGCTGACGGTCATCTCCATGACGATCGCCTTCCCGATTGCGGTGGCGGTGGCGCTGGGGCGGYGCTCCAACATGCCCGCCATCAAGACCCTGTGCGTCATCTACGTCGAGCTGATTCGTGGCGTGCCGCTGATCTCCGTGCTGTTCATGGCCAGCTTCATGTTTCCGCTGTTCATGCCCATCGGCAAATCGCCCGACGTGCTGATCCGGGTGATCGTCGGCATCACGCTGTTTGCCGCGGCCTATATGGCGGAAATCGTCCGGGGTGGTTTGCAGTCCCTCTCCAAGGGCCAGACCGAAGCGGCCGCCAGCCTGGGCCTGGGTTACTGGCAGACGCAGGTCAAGATTGTCCTGCCGCAGGCGCTGGGCGCCGTGGTGCCCAGCATCATGAACAACTTCATCTCGCTGTTCAAGGACACCTCCCTTGTGACCATCGTGTCGCTGTATGAACTCACCGGGGCCCTTTCGCTGGCGGTCGGGTCCGATCCGAACTGGCGGCCGTTCAAGATTGAGGCTTACCTCTTTATCGCCGCGATTTACTTCACCTGCTGCTTCGCCATGTCCCGCTACAGCCTCTGGATAGAGCGGCGGCTGGCTGTGGGCAAGGCCCGTTGACAAAAAAACAAGGACCAACATGAGTGATCCCATCATCCGCTTTGACAAAGTCAACAAATGGTATGGCAACAATTTCCATGTGCTGCGCGACCTGCAGCTGGACGTGCAGCAGGGCGAGCGCCTGGTGATTTGCGGGCCGTCCGGTTCGGGCAAATCCACGATGATCCGCTGCATCAATGCCTTGGAGGACTACCAGGAAGGCAAGCTCACTGTGGCCGGCTCCGTCCTCGGCGACGACATCAAGGCCATTGATGCCGTGCGCCGGCAGGTCGGCATGGTGTTCCAGCAKTTCAACCTGTTYCCGCACCTGACCGTGCTTGAAAACCTGACGCTGTCGCCAACCTGGGTGGCGGGCCTGTCCAAAAAAGAAGCGACCGAGCGGGCCATGCACCAGCTCGAGCGGGTGCGCATCGCGGAGCAGGCACAAAAGTATCCCCTGCAGCTGTCGGGTGGCCAGCAGCAGCGCGTTGCGATAGCGCGCGCGTTGTGCCTCACGCCGAAAATCATGCTGTTTGACGAGCCGACATCCGCGCTGGACCCCGAGATGATCAAGGAAGTGCTGGACGTGATGATCTCGCTGGCCGAACAGGGGATGACCATGCTGTGCGTGACGCATGAAATGGGCTTTGCCAAGGCAGCGGCCGACCGCGTGATCTTCATGGACCAGGGCCAGATTGTTGAACAGAACACGCCCACGGACTTCTTCAATCACCCGCAGACCGACCGGGCGAAGGATTTCCTCTCCAAGATTCTGGGACACTAGAGGAATGTGCCAACTCCTCGGAATGAATGCTGCCAAACCCGCAGACCTTCGCTTTTCATTCACGGGTTTTGCCGCACGCGGCGGTCTGACGGACCATCATGGCGACGGCTTCGGCATCGGCTTTTTTGAAGACAAGGCCTGCCGCATTTTTATGGACAGCCAGCCGGCCGCCACCTCACCCGTGGCCGAGCTGCTCAAAAGCTACGCCATCAAGTCCTGCAATGTCGTGTCCCATATCCGCAAGGCGACGCAGGGCGATCCGCAGCGCCTGGAGAACTGCCATCCGTTCACCCGTGAGCTCTGGGGCCGCCACTGGCTGTTTGCCCACAACGGCGACCTGATCAATTACTTTCCGGCTCTTGGCGGCAACTACCAGTCCGTCGGTACCACCGACAGCGAACGCGCTTTTTGCGCCCTGATGGAAAAACTCAAGGCCATCAGCCCGCGCGAACCCTGCTCACTGGACACCGTGTTTGACACCCTGTGCAGCATGAGCGAAGGCACGGGCGAGTATGGCGTATTCAACTACCTGCTCTCCAACGGGCAAGCCCTGTTCGCGCACTGCTCCACGCGGCTGTATTACCTGGTGCGGGAATGGCCGTTTTCACACGCCAAGCTCGTTGACGCCGACCTGAGCATCGACTTTGCCCAAACCAATGTCCAGGAAGACCGGTTGTGTGTCGTCGCTACCCAGCCGCTGACGCTCAATGAAAACTGGCAACAGCTGCAGCCCGGGCAATTGCTGTGGATTGAAGGGGGCCGCATCGTGCGGCAGGCGCAGCTGAAGGTCAGCGAGGACGTACGGCGTAAAAACGAAGCCAACCTGGCCTGCGTATAAAAATCAGGCCTCAGACCAATAGTGACGGGCGTAAGCAGCTATTCTTTTGATAGCAGTCCGGCCCTGACGGAGCGTCTGTAACAGCGCCTGTTCTTATTGCATGAACCCCATGGCCCGCCCTTCGCGTACCTCGGGCTTGATGCGGTGCTCGGCCTCTAGCTGGGCCAAAAATTCCTCGCTGGAAAACTCTGCCGCGAGAATATCCACCTGCCGCTTCACGGCCGCAAAATCGCCCGGACACAGCTGCACCAGTTTGCCGAGCCTCTCCCGCAGCGGGGCCGCAAGCCGGTCGGCATCGCCTCCAAGTGCTTCGGTGACAAACATCTGCTCACGCTGCGCGTGAGTCAGCGGCATGAACCTGATCTTGAAGGTGAAACGCCGCAGCGCCGCCTGGTCCAGGCTTTCGAGCAGGTTGGTGGTGCAGATGAAGATGCCGGCATGGCGCTCCATGCCCTGCAGCATTTCGTTGACCTCGGTCACTTCGTAGGTGCGCTGGGCGCCGCGCCTGTCCTGCAGGAAACTGTCCGCTTCATCCAGCAGCAGCACGGCTTTTTCCGATTCAGCTTCGCGGAACATCGCCGCCATATTCTGTTCGGTTTCACCGACATACTTGCTCATCAGGTCGCTGGCCTGCTTGATGATGAGCGGCAAATCCAGTGCTTTGGCGATGTGTTCGGCCAATGCCGTCTTTCCCGTGCCCGGCGGGCCGTAAAAACACAGGCTGCCGTGGCTTCGGCTTTTCAGTGCTTCAACGATACGCGGCACCTCGAACCGGGATTCGACATTGAGCATGGAAAGGTCATATGTGGTCGCGTTGCGCCGGCCGGAAGCTTCCGCCCTGTTGCCCAGCGCCACGTCGGCGTTCTTGAGCTGGCGCTCGATCAGCGACTCCATCAACAGCGGCCGCCCGCCGGACAGGATGGCCTGCATGCCCTCAGTGTCCACCTGCGCATCCACCGCGTCTTCGGGCGCGCTGGCCAGCCGCGCAAACCGGACAGCCGTGCGTATTTGCGCGGGCGTCAGGCCCTTGCGGGCCGTCAGCTTGGCCACAAAGGCATCGCTGACCTGAACACCTTCCAGTGTCTTGCGCACCAGGCCTTCACGGGCACCCGGCGGCGGCGACCTGAGTTCGAGGTGGTAGGCAAAACGCCGGCGAAAAGCAGGGTCGATCTGCTCGATGCGGTTGGTGACCCACAGGGTGGGCACGGTGTTGGATTCAAGGATCTGGTTGACCCAGGCCTTGCCGCTGACCGACCCACTGGCAGGTACGGGCAATTGTTCGGAGCGCGCCATCAGCTGCGCGGCTTCGCTGGAAATCGGCGGAAACACATCTTCCACTTCATCAAACAACAAGGCGGAGTGCGTGCTGCCCTTGAGGAAAACCTGCGCGATTTGCAGCGAACGGTAGCGGTCCCGGCCACTGAGCGAGTTGCCGTCGCGGTCGGCATATTCGACCTCGAACAGGTCCAGGCCGGCGGCCTGTGCCACCACCTTGGCCAGCTCGGTCTTGCCGGTGCCGGGTGGGCCGTAAAGCAGCACATTCACGCCCTGCTCTTTGCCGGCCACCGCATTGCGCAGCAGCGACACCAGCACCTGCGCATCCTCCTGCACAAAAGCGAAGTCCGCCAGACCCAGGCTGCTGTGCGCGGCCGGCCGGGTAAACACAGCCATCAGCTCGTTCTGGTCGCGGTATTCGCGCATCAGCACGGGCGGCAGTTTTTCACTGACCTTCATCAGGTCCGCAAGGTCGGTGATGTTGTGCTCGGAAATCAGGTTCTCGACCATGCCGATGCGCTCCAGGCGCGAGCCGGCGCGCAGCGCTTCGGCAACCTCGGGGGCCTTCACGCCGGCCACATCGGCAATGGCGGCATACGCCTCGGGGGCATTGTTGACCTTGAACTCCACCAGCAGGGAGCGCAGGTCGCGCTGGTAGCGTGCCAGGGTGCCGTAGAGCAGCAGCGCACGCTCGGCCCGGTTGAGCTGCAGCAGGTTGGCCAGTGCATCGATGTTTTTCTCGACCAGCGTGGATTGTTTCTTGAGCGCCTGGGTCAGCCATTCGCCGGTGGCAGCCAGCACCGAGAGCAAGTCCTTGGGCTGGTCCTTCGCATGCTCGTCGAGATAGAAGAACAGCGTGCCTTCTTCATAGGGGCCGCGCCAGGCGCCGTGGCGCGCCATGAACTCGGTGTCGGTCAGGCTTTCATGGCCGCGCCAGAACTCGTTGTCCTTGCAGCGGCGGCCGAGAAACTCGCGCAACCGCTGCACCGCCGGCAGGGGCCACACAAGATGCCGGCCCGAGAGCGAGAGCAGGCTGTTGAGGTCGCGGCGCACATTGAACTTGGCGCCTTGCCTTGCCGCCAGCGTCAGCACGAAATGCGAGCACATCAGGTCCAGCACCGGCGCCTCTTTCAGCCCGGGGGACAGCAGCCACTGCTGCTCGCTAACGGAACGCTTGCTCATGGACAAACCTCCCTTTGCAACTACACGGTTGGTAGACATGCCTGTGAGATACCCTGCTTCAAGACCGGCGCCTCACTGGCTATGAGCACCGCAGATGCGACCTGGTTCAATGAGACTCCACCATAACGCAGCTTGAAGCATCATGGAAGACGCTACTTGTACCCCCACGTGTGAAATGCACCACAGAAACTCCTGCGAAGATGCGCAAAGATGATCCCGCACAATCCCACCATAGCCCCGCAGAGGAATTCCCATGCTCAGTCTCAAAGATATAGAAACAGCCGCCCAGCGCCTGCAGGGCCACCTGCTCGATACGCCCTGCGTGGAGTCCAAGACGCTTTCCCAGTTGACGGGCGCGCAGATTTACCTGAAGTTCGAGAACCTGCAGTACACCGCGTCCTTCAAGGAGCGCGGCGCCTGTAACAAGTTGGCCCAGCTCTCAGCCGACGAACGGCGCCGCGGCGTGATCGCGATGAGCGCTGGCAATCATGCCCAGGGCGTCGCGTACCACGCACAGCGGCTGGGCATACGGGCGGTGATCGTGATGCCGCGCTTCACGCCGGGCGTCAAAATCGAACGCACCCGGGGTTTTGGCGCCGAGGTGGTGCTGCACGGCGATACGCTGGACGAATCACGCACCCACGCGCTGACGCTGGCTGAGCGGGAGGGCCTGGTCTTCGTGCACCCTTACGACGACGAAGCCATCGTCGCAGGCCAGGGTACGGTGGTGCTGGAGATGCTGCACGCGCAACCCGACCTCGAAACGCTGGTTATAGCCGTCGGCGGTGGCGGCCTGATTGCCGGCATGGCCACGGCGGCCAAGGCGATCAAGCCCGGCATTGAAATCATCGGTGTGCAGACCTCGCGCTTCCCGGGCATGGTCAACGCCATCAAGGGCACCCGGCACCCCCAGGGCACCAGCACCATCGCCGAGGGCATTGCGGTGGGGACGCCGGGCGTCATCCCGCAGGCCATCATCGCGAAGCTGGTCGACGACCTGGTGCTGGTGGACGAGGGCGATATCGAGCAGGCCATGGTCATGCTGCTAGAGATCGAGAAAACCCTGGTCGAAGGTGCCGGCGCGGCCGGGCTGGCGGCGCTGTTGAAGTACCCGGAGCGTTTTGCGGGTAAGAAGATCGGCCTGGTGCTGTGCGGCGGCAACATCGACCCGCTGCTGCTGGCGGCCATCATCGAGCGCGGCATGGTGCGCGCCGGGCGCCTGGCCCGCATCAAGGTCAGCGTGCGCGACATTCCGGGCTCATTGGCCAAGATCACCGCCACCGTGGCCGACGCCGGGGCCAATATCGATGAGGTGCATCACCAGCGCGCCTTCACCATGCTCTCGGCCCAGAACGTGGAGATCGAGCTGGTGATCCAGACACGCGGGCGCGACCATATCCAGCAGGTGCTGGCGGCACTGAATATGGCCGGCTTTGAGGCTTCAGAGCAGCACTAAGCTAAGACCCTAGTTCCAGCCGATCACCTCAAAGCCCTTTTCGCTCAGGCAACGCTGCACAAAGCTACGGTAGGTGCTGTTGGGTTTGTCGTTGTGAAACGCACCTGACACCGCACCCGCAGAGCCGCCCACGGCGGCGCCCGCGGCGCCGGAACGCAGTACGCCTTCGCCGCCGCGCCCGGTGATCAGCGCGCCCACCGCCGAAGCCACACCCCCGACGGCTGCGCCTTCACCGGCACGCCGGCCGACTTCGTTGGTGCTTTGCGACGGGCTGAGCCCGGCGGCCGACGCCCGTGACATGCAGGCGCTGGCCTCCGCCTGGCCTTGCGCGTCACCTACCCGGTTAAGGGTGGCGTTGGGATACAGCACGGGCTTTGCCGAGGCGCTGTTGGGACCGCCGGAAGCGCATGCCGACAACAGGGCCAGGGCGGACAAGGCGGCACCGGCCTGGAAAAAACGGAACCGCTGCTGAGGCGCGAAATGGGCTGGGGATTTCATGTATTCCTTCCACAAATAAGCATGGCAAAGGGTACCGCAAGCCAGGCGCCGGGCATCTTTGTCGCCCGCATCTTCGTGTAACCATCTTCATGCGGGTAAAATCTGCGAAGAGTCTCAAGCATTTCAGGAATCACCCCCATGTCCAGTCCAGCCAGCCACACCACCAATGCAGCCCACGACAGCGCCACCCCCGCCCAGGAGCAGGATGCCGTCGACGCGATCGTTCCGTTGATCCCCATTGTTCTGCCCGTGGTGGGCGGCGTGCTGATGTTCCTGCTGGCGTTTATCGCCATCTACATGGCCTGAAAGCCCCCGCTTTCACCCCAAAAGTCCGCATCTCGCGGACTTTTTTGTTTCCAGGCTCCGTGCCCTCTCCCATCTCTCTCGGCCATCTTCAGCCTGTTCATCGAAGAACCAGCCTGAAATTGCGGGCCGAAACGACCGTCCCGGCATTCTTCGCCCCGATGTCATGACTGCCGGAACCCCGGTGTAGCCTATGCATAACCTCATGCCGGTTATGCATAACTTTTGCCTGTAACTTACAGGTAACTCGCGCCGATCTTCTTAAAATGAATTGACTGGCCGACCCGTGGAAGATGAAAAGCAGCCTCACGCTGCCGCTTTTTGTCATTGCGCCGCAGCACTTTTGAAGCTTGCGCACCGCCCGCCGACCGGGACTTGTTTGTTGTGCAAAGGGAAGCTTCCAAGCCTTATTCCGATAAACGTCTCCGTGTCGCAACCACCCAGGTTGCCGCGCGACGTTTCCCGAAATAACGCTTTTTAACTTTGGAGTTTTTTCGATGAACCATCCCGCGATGCAAGGGCTTAACCTCAACACGCCCCCCTACGTCAAGAATGCCAAACTGATTGCCTGGGTYGCCGACATGGTGGCCYTGTGCAAGCCCGACAACATTTACTGGTGCGACGGCAGCGACGCCGAGTACCAGCGCCTGTGCCAGCAACTGGTCGRCGCCGGCACCTTCAAAAARCTYAACGAAGCCAAGCGCCCRAACAGCTTCCTGGCCTGCTCCGACCCGACYGACGTGGCGCGCGTGGAAGACCGCACCTTCATCTGCTCGGCCAAAAAGGAAGACGCCGGCCCGACCAACAACTGGATGGCGCCCGCTGAAATGCGCAGCACGCTGCAGCCCCTGTTTGATGGCTGCATGAAGGGCCGCACCATGTACGTGGTGCCTTTCAGCATGGGCCCGCTTGGCTCGCCCATCGCGCACATCGGCATTGAACTGTCCGACAGCCCTTACGTGGCCGTCAACATGAAGATCATGACGCGCATGGGCAAAGCCGTGTTTGACGTGCTCGGCCTCGACGGCGAATTCGTCCCCTGCGTGCACACAGTGGGTGCGCCGCTGGCCGAAGGCCAGCAAGATGTGAAATGGCCTTGCAACAAAACCAAGTACATCGTGCATTACCCCGAAACGCGCGAGATCTGGTCTTACGGCTCCGGCTATGGCGGCAACGCCTTGCTGGGCAAGAAGTGTTTTGCGCTGCGCATCGCCTCCAACATGGGCCGCGCGGCTTCGCAAGACGGCTCCGGCAACCCTGGCTGGCTGGCCGAACATATGCTGATCCTGGGCGTGACCTCGCCCGAAGGCAAGAAGTATCACGTCGCGGCGGCCTTCCCTTCGGCCTGCGGCAAGACCAATTTCTCGATGCTGGTGCCGCCGGCAGGCTTTGAAGGCTGGAAGGTCACCACCATCGGCGACGACATCGCCTGGATCAAGCCGGGTGCGGACGGTCGCCTTTACGCCATCAACCCGGAAGCCGGCTACTTCGGCGTGGCACCGGGCACCAACATGCTGACCAACCCCAACTGCCTGCGCAGCCTGGACAAAAACGTGATCTTCACCAACGTCGGCCTGACCGACGACGGCGACGTCTGGTGGGAAGGCATGGAGCAGGACGCCCCCGGCAAGGCATTGCCGGCGCACCTGATCGACTGGCAAGGCAAGGACTGGACGCCACAAATCGCCAAGGAAACCGGCGCCAAGGCCGCCCACCCCAATTCACGCTTTACCGTGGCCGCCACCAACAACCCGGCGCTGGACCCGGCCTGGAACGACCCTGCCGGCGTGCCAATTGACGCCTTCATCTTTGGCGGCCGCCGTTCGAACACCGTGCCGCTGATCACCGAAGGCCGCAACTGGGTGGAAGGCGTGTACATGGCCGCCACCATGGGCTCCGAAACCACGGCCGCCATCACCGGCCAGGTTGGCGTGGTGCGCCGCGACCCGTTCGCGATGATCGCTTTTGCCGGCTACAACATGGCCGACTACTTCCAGCATTGGCTCAACGTGGGCCAGAAACTCGAAGCCTCGGGCGCGAAGCTGCCGAAAATCTTCACGGCCAACTGGTTCCGCAAAGGCGAAGACGGCAAGTTTGTCTGGCCCGGCTACGGCGAAAACATGCGCGTGCTGAAGTGGATGATCGACCGCATCGAAGGCAAGGGCCAGGGCGTCGAGCACATCACCGGCGTCAGCCCCCGCTATGAAGACATGAACTGGACCGGCCTTAACTTCAGCGCCGAGCAGTTCAAGACCGTGACCAGCATCGACAAGGCCGCCTGGCTCAAGGAGCTGGAGCTGCACGCCGAACTGTTCAAGCAACTCGAACATCACCTGCCGAAAGAGCTGGAGGAGACCAAAGCCGCGATCGAGCGCCGCCTGGCCGCCTGACCGGCACACCAAGCGCGGGGCGTTTCGCACAACCTGCGGTACGCCTCATTCCTGGTGCAATGACTGCGCCAAGGCAAAAAAAAGCCACCGATCCGGTGGCTTTTTTTGTGGGCCGCTGCAAAGAGCGGCGCAGCGCAGGGGCGCCTGGCGCTTAGATGTAGCTGCGGTGGTAAGCCCGCARTTCCGCACCACCGAGGCGGCGGGCGCGCTGTGACAGACCGGCTGGAGCAGATACCTCATCAACCACAGCTTCAGCAGCGGCAACTTTCGTGTCGGCCTGGCTGCGCAGGAAAGCCTTCAGTTCTGCACCGCCCAGACGGAGGGCGCGCTGTGTCAGGCCCGCCGGAGCGGACACCACGGCTGCGGGGGCAGCAACAGCCTCTTCAACGGCGACTTGCTGACGGGCCATTGCAACTTGCAGGTCGGCCATCACGCGGGGATCGTTCTTGGCAGCTTGCCACAGGCGCTGGTCGGCGCGGGCTTCGGCCAGGCTACGCGACCAGGCGTCCAGGCCGACCTTGAGGCTGACGGCTGCATTGCGCGCAGCGCCGGCGAAAATCGCCAGGACAGCAAAAGCGACAGCCCAGAGGCCGATCCACATGACCAGCAGGTGGCCTTCGGCGACGCTGTCCATCACCTGATAAGCCACCACCATCACGGCGGCCGCAACAGCGGACAACAGCAGCGTGGCCAGGCCGCGGGTGCCGGAAAAAGCACCGCCCAGCTGGCGTACGGCACCAAAGGCCGACTCAGCGCGGACAACGCCGGGGTGCTGTGTGGAATATTTGATATTGACGAAGCTGGTCATGGTGAACTCCCTTTGGGTTAACTCCGCTGAACCAAAATTGCAGCGGGTAAGGGATATTAGGGTTATCACTGATGTTATTCAACTTTATCTTTATGATGTGATTCATTCATATTGGTGATAACCTGAGGTTCTCCGCCCTCTTTTCACCTTCTTTTCACCCTTCAACACCCGCCCCAAGCCCTTGACCCCCCTCAATTTCCGGACCCTGGACCTCAACCTGCTTCGCGTGTTCGACGAAGTAATGGCTGAGCGCAGCCTGACCCGGGCGGCGCGCAACCTGTCGCTGACGCAGCCGGCTGTCAGCAACGCCCTGCGCCGGCTGCGTGAAACCCTGGGCGACGAGCTGGTGCAGCGCAGCGGCCAGGGCATGGCGCCCACCCCGCGCGCCGTGGCGATCTGGCCGGCCGTGCGCGAAGCCCTGCAGCAGTTGCAGGAGTCGCTGGTGCCCAACGAATTCGTGCCCGGCGAAGCCACCACCATCTTTGTGCTGGCCATGGCCGATGCCACCGCGGCTGAATTGATTCCCGGCCTGGTGGAAACACTGGACCAGGAAGCGCCCGGTGTCTCAATTCGCGTGATTCCATTGACCACACGCGACCCGCGGCGCCTGCTGGACGAGGAACTGTGCGACCTGGCGGTCGGCTACTTTCCCTCGGTGCTGGCCGACCTGACGGCCGGCGCGCAAAGCGGCGAGCCCTTGCCCTTTTTGCACCAGCGGCTGTATGACGGCGAATACGTCTGCGTCATGCGCAAAGACCACCCGCTGGCTACCGGCCCCTTCACACTGAGCAAGTTCTGCGCGGCGCGCCACATGCTGGTGAGTTTTTCGGGCCGGCCCTATGGTTTCGTCGACGAAGCCCTTGCCTCCCTGGGCCGGGAACGGCATGTGGTGCTGACGGTCAACCAGTTCTTCACGGCGGGGCGGGTGGTGGCCAACTCGAATTTGCTTACTGTGCTGCCGCGGCATTTCGTCGGGGTGACGGGCATTGCCGACCAGCTGGTGCTGCGCCCCCTGCCGTTTGACGTGTCACCGGTGCACGTGGATACCCTGTGGCACCGGCGTTCGCAACAACGCAGCGCGCATGTGTGGTTGCGGCAGGTGCTGGTGCGTGCGGCCGACAGGGCGTTTTTGGCCTGAAGCCCCTGACCCACCCAAAGGACTGGCCAGCCTGGCTATCCGAAGAGATGTCTACACAGCGCTATAAAAATCATAGCTACTCGCGCAAGTCAGTATTGGGCGAGGGTCATTTTTGATGCCAAAACAGGCAGTTTTGGGTGCAGAAATCGTCGCCCGGGGGCCATTGCTACTGGAGCGCGCTTCTCCAGCACACATTTTTTGCCCATCAAATTGCTGTTTTGGCCAATAAGGACAAGCGCAGGGAGCTAGCTATTTGATAGCAGCCGTGGCAACCGGATCAAACCGCTGCAGTTCCCGGCTGTGGTGTGGCCAGCACGCAACGCAGACACCGCAACAGCGCACTTAAAGGCCCGAATCCGGTGCCCTGCGGCGCAATTTCCAGCGTGTCGCACCGCTTTTTCGGGCTACAGGCCAGCCTCCGGCCGCTCCTGACCGGCGCCGCCAGATCAAATTAATTCTTTAGTTCTTCTATTTGATGCTCTAGGCGTTATAAGTCGTCAAACGGCCTACTTGCAAAAAAATGTAACGTGAAGCAAAGTCAAAACATGGACATCACACCCGTACGGAGCCCTTCCCAGAGGCCGTAGTTACTGCGAGGCACACGTTAAAAAATGTTAGCTAAATCATTAACTGCGTTTGCAGCCGAGATCGCGATGTCCTCTGGCAAGGCAATCGCCTTTGGGTTCCGTTGACCGGCACGGCCTGAACCCACACTCCAAAACTGGCCCGCATGAATTCCTGCCTGCACTTTCCCCTCAAGCCACTTGGCTTGGCGCTGGCATTCGCCGGCCTGGCCATGGCACCGCATGCCGGCCATGCCCAGGCCACCAACGATTTCTCGGCCGCAGGCACCCAGGACTGGAACGACGCGGCCAACTGGAGTGGCGGCACGCCTACAGCCGCCAGCGTGGCAAGGGTCCCGACGAACCAGCAGGTGGACGTTACCGGGGCTGGCCAGGTGGGCACGCTGCAAGTGGAGGGAGACGGCCAGGTGGTCGTCCACGCCGGCGGCACCCTKGCCGCCGACACGCTCCTGCTGGGCACCACGCCAGCGCCGGGTAACGCAGGATCCCTGTTGATTAATGGAAGCGTTACGGCCACGCGGCTGAGCGTGGGCGACACGGCGACCGGAGGGCAGATCCTCATCGGCGGCGCCGGCGCCAGCCTGAACGTGTCCCCCCCCAGCCTGGCTCCGGGAGACCAGTTCATTGTTGGCAACAATGGAGACGGGCTCCTGGGCATCCGCACCGGCGCCACCGTGACGGTAGGCGGCACCCGCACCCTGCATCTGGGCAATGTGGGCACCGGGACGCTGGTCATCGGCAACATCGGGCCCAGCGGTACCCTGGATGCCGGCGCCGTGGTTTTCGGCAATGCCAGCTCCAGCATCAAGTTCAATCAGGACGACGCCACCCCCTACATCTTCTCCCCCGCAATCAGCGGCAGCGGGTGGGTCGAGGTATTCGCTATCGGCGGCTCCTCCACCGTACTGACGGGCGCCAACAGTTACACCGGCGGCACTTTCGTCAGAACCAATGCCCGCCTGACCGGCAGCACCACCAGCCTGCAGGGAGTCATCAGCAACGACGGCGTGCTGACATTCGACCAGACCACCAACGGCACCTTTGCAGGCTCCATCAATGGAGGCGGCACGCTGGTCAAGGAAGGCCTG
>NZ_JBFUAZ010000003.1:0-43160 GCF_056406035.1 Polaromonas sp. P1_E1_2
TACCCAAACCCTGCACAAGCAAAGGCCTGCGGCAGCCAGTACCATGGCCGCCATGAATCCGAACCCCCGATTTCTTTTCCTCGCCACCTCCACACGCGAGCCCGGCGCATTGGGCAACACCGAGTGGCTGGCGCAGCAAGCCGCCGCCGCACTGCCGGCCGGCACGCCCCAGGCCTGGCATCACCTGTCCCGCATGCGGATGCCGCTGTTTGTCGATCAGCGCCACACCACGGGCCAGTACGCCATGCCGGAAGGCGACATGAAGATGCTGCTGGACGCCACGATGGACGCCACCGACATTGTGTTTGTGGCCCCGGTGTACTGGTACAGCATTCCGGCGCCGCTGAAGATTTACCTCGACCACTGGAGCGCCTGGATGCGCGTGCCCGGCCTGCCGTTCAAGGAAGAGATGGCGAAAAAAACCTTGTGGCTGATCACCACCAGCGGCGACCGCGCCAAAGCGCAGCCCATGGTGGACTCAATCAGGCTCTGCGCGCAGTTCATGGCCATGAACTACGGCGGCGAACTGTGGGGCAAAGGCGGGCCACCCGACGCCGTCAAAGCCGATGCCGCCGCCACGGCACAAGCCGCGACGTTCCTGGCCGCTTGAGCCGCGCGGGCTTCGCGCAGGCAAGGTGGCCGTTTCCTACAAACGCTGCCTTTTCGGGCTGACAGCCCTGCCGGGGGGCGGGGCCGACAGTAGGTGCCATGACATCTTCCAAATCCGCTGCCGCACGGCAAAACAACCTGGAGCAACCCGTCTCGGGCAAGGGCATGCCGGCGAAAACTCCGCGCGTCCAGAGCTCACGTCCTGAGCGGGCGGGTTCGTCCAAAGACACCTCTGTCGAAGCCAGCCTGGAACTGCCTCATGAGCGCGACCAGTCCGTTGACATGACGGGCGGGCAATCCAGTGCCGAAGTCGAACAAGCCGGGCGCGATCTGCGGCGGGGGTTGAAAGACACCAGCAAGGGCCCTGAAATGGGCCACGCCTACAAGAAGCTCAAGTCCTAGGGCAAGCCCAAACGGCCTCATGGCGGCCATGCCTCACCGGGGCAAATCGCTGCTTGCCGAATCGCCGACGTATCTACATCCCGGCCGACGTATCAGGCGGCAACTCCATTTGCTATTGTTTTAATAGCTGTCAGCGCACAATCCACCGGCATTGCAGGCTATATTCATTTAAACAACGATGCACTGAAGTGCATCTGCCTTCCGGCAGTGAGGCCTGAAACCTGCCCCCGGTCACGGCCAGCACTCACCCCACCGCGCATCACGGTGCCTGAATTTGATTTGAAATGATCAAAAATTTCGTTATCATGAATTGTTTTGTAAATTTATATACATCCAGTTCCACTCCCAATCCTGATGGCGACATTCCCTGGCAACCCTTCAATGGCGCAGCGTATTGGGCGTTTATTGCCAACGCTGACGCGCTCGCACCGGCAAATGGCCGACTATGTGCTGGCTCACCCTTTGCAAGCAGCTACCATGCCCATCGACGAGCTGGCCGCCACGCTCGGGGTTTCGGTGGCCACCGCCAACCGGTTCGCCCGGGCGCTGGAATTTGACGGCTACCCGCAGTTCCGCGCCGCGCTGGTGCTGGGGTTTGAAGCCACGCTGGCGCCGGTTGAAAAGCTGCGCAACAACCTTGAGCACCCCGCCACGGTGGCAGACGTGTTTGCATCCGCCCTGGTGCAAAGCCAGCGCAACATCGACCTGACACGGCAGTCGCTGGATGCCCAGAGCTGTGAGCAGGCCGTGGCGGCGATCCTGAAGGCACGGCGCATTTACATTGCCGGCTTTGGCAGCAGCAGCTGGCTGGGCGGGCTGCTGCAGCGCTCGCTGGACCCTTACTGCGACAACGTCCAGCTCCTGGCCAGCATGGAAAGCTCGTCCTACGGCGCGCGCGTGCTGGCACGCCTCAAGCCCGAAGACCTGCTGATCGCCATTGCCTACCCGCGCTATTTCGGCGACACCATTTTGCTGGCGCGCCGCGCGCGCGACGCTGGCGTGCCGGTGCTGGCGCTGACCGACCGCGTGACGTCGCCGCTGGCGCCGCTGGCCACCGTCGCGCTCTACGCCCATACCGAAAGCCAGTACTTCGCCAACTCCGAAGCCACCGTCCTGGCACTGATAGAGGCCTTGTGCAGCGCGGTCGCTCACCGCGCTAAAGGCTCGCTCAAAGCCGCAACCCAGCTGGCCGAGTCGGTGCTGCCCTGGCTGCACGGCAACCACGCCGACCGGCTGCGTCCCGATACCGATGCCGCAGCACCTGCCCCACGCAAACCCCGCGCCCAACCGAAACTGCCAAAGGCATCCAAGTGACACGGCCCAAGCCCCTTCCCCTTATCGCCATCCACGGCGGCGCCGGCACCATGAGCCGCAGCCATATCAGCGCAGAACAAAACGCGGCGTATCACGCTGCCCTGCGGGGCATCCTGCGGCCCGCGCAGCAACTGCTGGCCGGCGGCGGCAGCGCGCTGGACGCGGTCAGCCTGGCGGTCGACCTGCTTGAAGACTGCCCGCTCTTCAATGCCGGGCACGGCGCTGTCTTCACCCACGACGGGACCCATGAGCTGGACGCGGCGGTGATGGACGGCGCCACTTTGCGCGCCGGTGCGGTGGCCTGCGTGAGCCGTGTACGCCGACCGGTGCGCGCAGCGCGTGCCGTGATGGAGCGCAGCGAACATGTGCTGCTGGTTGCGGCCGGCGCCGAAGCCTTTGCCGAAGCGCAGGGGCTGGAGATGGTCTCGCCCGATTATTTTTCGACCGATGCACGCCGCGAGCAATTGCGGCGCGCGCTCGCCGCCGACACGGCGGTGCTGGATCACGATGGCGCGGCGCTGGTGTTCCGCTCGCCCGCAGCCGGCGCTGCGCCCCTGGACGAAGGCCGAAAATTCGGCACCGTGGGCGCCGTTGCCCTGGATGCGCAGGGCAACCTGGCAGCCGCCACCTCCACCGGCGGCATGACAAACAAGCGCGCCGGCCGGGTCGGCGACTCACCCCTGATAGGCGCCGGCACCTATGCGGACAACCGCACGGCCGCCATTTCCTGCACCGGCTCGGGCGAAATGTTCATTCGCACCGCAGCGGCCTATGACATCTGCGCGCGCATGGCCTATGCCGGCATGCCGCTGGATGCGGCCGCCCGGGAAGTGGTCATGAACGTGCTGCCGGCCATCGGCGGGCGGGGCGGCCTGATTGCCGTCGATGCACAGGGCAACCTGAGCCTTCCCTTCAACACCGAAGGCATGTACCGTGGCTGGGCCCGCGTGGGTGAGGCGCCGGTGAGCGCCATTTACGCAGGCGAAGCCGACGAAAGCGCCGCATGACCGCTTTGCCCGGACTACTGGATGACATGACGCGCGCCAGTACGGCGCCCGGCGCACAGGGCACGCCCACTGCCGGCCGCCAGCGCGTGATTGAAGTCAACGACCTCAGCGTGAGCTTTGCCAGCGAGCAGCGCACCGTGCATGCGGTGCGGCGCCTCAGCTTTCACGTCGACGCCGGGGAAACGCTCGCCATCGTGGGCGAATCAGGCTCCGGAAAATCGGTGTCATCGCTGGCCCTCATGCGCCTGGTGGAGCAAGGCGGTGGCCGCCTGGGCAGCGGCAGCATGTGGCTGACGCGCCGCAACGGCGAGCGCCTTGACCTGGCGCAGGCCTCGCAATCGCAGATGCGCAGCCTGCGCGGCGCCGACCTGGCCATGGTGTTCCAGGAGCCCATGACCTCGCTCAACCCGGTGTTCACGGTGGGCGAGCAGATCGCCGAATCGATACGCCTGCACCAGGGGCTTTCACGCAAGGCGGCGCTTGCCGAAGCGCTGCGCATGCTCAACCTGGTCCGCATCCCGGAAGCCAAAAACGTGCTGGGCCGCCATCCGCACCAGCTGTCGGGGGGAATGCGCCAGCGCGTGGTGATTGCGATGGCGCTGGCCTGCAAGCCCACGCTGCTGATCGCCGACGAACCCACCACGGCACTGGACGTGACCATCCAGGCGCAGATTCTCGCGCTGATCCAGCAGCTGCAGCGCGAACTGGCCATGGCGGTGATCTTCATCACCCACGACATGGGCGTGGTGGCCGAAATTGCCGACCGCGTGCTCGTGATGTACCGCGGCGACAAGGTCGAAGAAGGTGACTGCGCCAGCCTCTTTGTGAGGCCGCAACAACCCTACACCCAGGCCCTGCTGGCAGCGGTGCCCCGGCTGGGTGCCATGCACGGGCAGGACCTGCCAGCGCGCTTTGCGGTGCCGGGCGCGCCGCAGGGCAAAGATGACGAAGGCGGCCAGGCTTTCAGCGCCGCAAGCACCGTGCGCCACGACCTGCCGCCTGTCCTCAAGGTGCAGGACCTGGTCACACGCTTTCCGCTGGCGAGCGGCCTGCTCGGGCGCGTGCGCCGGCAGGTGTATGCGGTGGAGCAGCTCAGCTTCGAGCTCAAGGCCGGTGAAACGCTGTCGCTGGTGGGCGAATCAGGTTGCGGAAAATCCACCACGGGCCGCTCGCTGGCCCGGCTGCTGGAATTCAACAGCGGTCAGGTCGAGGTCGCGGGGCGCGACATCTCGGCGCTCAAGGGCCGGGCCCTGCAGGCCTTGCGCCGCGACATCCAGTTTGTGTTCCAGGACCCGTTTGCCTCGCTTGACCCGCGGCTGACGGTCGGCTATTCGGTCATGGAGCCCATGCTGATCCACAAGCTCGCCTCGCCCCAGGAGGCGCAGGAACGCGTGCGCTGGCTATTGGGCAAGGTGGGCTTGCCAGCCGAAGCGGCCCATCGCTACCCGCACGAATTCTCCGGCGGGCAACGCCAGCGCGTGGCGATTGCGCGGGCGCTGGCGCTCAACCCCAAGGTGGTGATCGCCGACGAGGCGGTGTCGGCGCTGGACGTGTCGATCCGCGCGCAGATCATCAACCTGATGCTGGACCTGCAGCAGGAATTCGGCGTCGCCTTCCTGTTTATCTCGCACGACATGGCGGTGGTCGAGCGCATCAGCCACCGCGTGGCCGTGATGTACCTGGGCCAGATCGTGGAAATCGGCCCGCGCCGCGCCGTGTTCGAAAACCCTCAGCACGCCTACACGCGTCGCCTGCTGGCGGCCGTGCCGGTTGCCGACCCGGCCAGCCGCGGCGGGATGCGCGAACTCATGGCCGACGAGATTCCCAGCCCCATACGCGCTGTGGGCGACGCGCCGCAAGTGGCGCCGCTGCACCAGGTGGCGCCGGGGCATTTCGTGGCACGGCATTCGGTAGGAGGCCCTTATTGACCACCACTCGCCTTTCGCATTGTCTTTCCGTCTCCCGTGTTTGCCTCTCGTTTCGCCTCAAGGAGTTTTTTCATGAAGAATCGTCTTTCCACCCTCACAGCCGCGCTGGTTGGCCTGATCGGCCTGGCAGGTCTCACCACCGCGCCGGCCCATGCCGCCAAAGATGTGGTCGTGGCCGTCCAGTCCAATTTCACAAGCACCGATCCGTATGACTCCAACGACACGCTGTCGCAGGCCGTAGCCAAATCCTTCTATCAGGGTCTGTATGGTTTCGACAAGGAGATGAAGATGGTGCCGGTGCTGGCCGACAGCCACACGGTGAGCAAGGACGGGCTGGTCTACACCTTCAAGCTCAAGTCCGGCATCAAGTTTCATGACGGCACGCCTTTCAATGCCGAAGCCGTGAAAGTCACTTTCGAACGCGTGACCAACCCCGACAACAAGCTCAAGCGCTACAACCTCTACAAGAACATCGCCAAGATCGAGGCCGTGGACGCCACCACCGTGCGCTTTACGCTCAGGGAGCCGTTCTCGCCCTTCATCAACACGCTGGCCCACCCTTCCGGCGTGATCATTTCGCCCGCGGCACTGGCCAAGTACGGCAGCAAGGGCATCGCGCAGAACCCCGTAGGCACGGGCCCCTTCAAGTTCGTCGAATGGAAGGCCACCGACTACCTGAAAGTTGCCAAGTGGGAAGGCTACTGGAAGAAGGGCTACCCCAAGGTGGACAGCATCACCTGGCGCCCGGTGGTCGACAACAACACGCGTGCGGCCATGATGCAGACCAACGAGGCGCATTTCGCCTTCCCGATGCCGCCCGAGACGGTGGACAGCCTGTCGAAGAAGCCGAGCCTGGAAGTGACGAGCGCGCCGTCCATCATCCACCGCTACCTCTCGATGAACACGCTGCAAAAGCCTTTCGACAACCCGAAGGTGCGTGAAGCCATCAACTACGCCATCAACAAGGAGGCGCTGGTCAAGGTGGTGTTCTCGGGCTACGCGATTCCTGCCGAAGGCGTGGTGCCGCACGGCGTGGAATACGCCGCCAAGCTGGGCCCCTGGCCTTACAACCCGGCCAAGGCGCGCGAGCTGCTGAAGGAAGCCGGCTACCCCAACGGTTTTGAAAGCACTCTGTGGTCGGCCTACAACTACACCACCGCTCAGAAGGTGATCCAGTTCGTGCAGCAGCAACTGGCCCAGGTCGGCGTCAAGGTGCAGGTGCAGGCGCTGGAAGCCGGCCAGCGCGTGGAGCGCGTGGAAAGCGCACAGGACCCTGCCACGGCGCCGGTGCGCATGTACTACGTGGGCTGGTCGTCATCCACCGGCGAAGCCGACTGGGCCCTGCGCCCGCTGCTGGCTTCCGAGTCCCTGCCGCCCAAGATGTTCAACACCGCCTACTACAAGAACGCTGAAGTAGACGCCGACATCGCCAAGGCGCTGGTCACCACCAGCGGTGCCGAGAAGGCCAAGCTGTACACCGACGCCCAGCAGCGCATCTGGAAAGACGCCCCCTGGGCATTCCTGGTGACCGAGAAATTGCTGTCGGTGCGTGCGCGCAATCTGGCAGGCTTCTACGTCATCCCGGACGGCAGCTTCAACTTCGACGACGTGGAACTGAAGTAATCCCGGCAGCAGCAACAGCAATCTGAAGAAACCCGCTCCCGCATGACCTACTACCTTCTCAAGCGCCTGCTGGGCCTGCTGCCGACGCTGCTGATCGTGGCCGTGCTGGTGTTCCTGTTTGTGCACCTGCTGCCCGGCGACCCGGCACGCCTGGCCGCCGGGCCCGACGCCGGCCCCGAAACCGTGGAGCTGGTGCGCCGCGACCTGGGGCTGGACCTGCCGATGCCGCAGCAGTTCGTGCGCTTTTTCAGCCATGCGCTGCAGGGCGACTTCGGCCTGTCCATCCGCACCAAACGGCCCGTGGCGACTGAGATCTCGGAGCGCTTCGCGCCCACCTTCTGGCTCACCATCGCAGCCATGGGCTGGTCGGTGCTGCTGGGGCTGGTGCTGGGCATGGTGTCGGCGGTGTGGCGCAACCGCTGGCCCGACCGGCTGGGCATGTCGCTGGCAGTCTCGGGCATCTCGTTTCCCTCGTTCGCACTGGGCATGCTGCTCATGCAACTCTTTTCGGTGCAGCTGGGCTGGCTGCCCACCGTCGGGGCCGATTCGTGGCGGCACTACATCCTGCCGTCCCTCACGCTGGGCGCGGGCGTGGCAGCCGTGATGGCGCGTTTCACGCGCAGCTCCTTCATCGACATCCTCAAGGAAGACTACGTGCGCACGGCGCGCGCCAAGGGCTTGTCCGAAACCGTGGTGGTGGTGAAACACGCGCTGCGCAACGCACTGATCCCGGTGGTCACCATGATGGGCCTGCAGTTCGGCTTCCTGCTGGGCGGCTCCATCGTCGTCGAGGTCGTCTTCAACTGGCCCGGCATGGGCCGGCTGCTGGTGGACGCGGTGGAGATGCGGGACTACCCCGTAATCCAGGCGCTGGTGCTGCTGTTCTCGCTCGAATTCATCCTGATCAACCTGGTGGTGGACATGCTCTACGCCATCATCAACCCGACCATCCGCTTCAAGTGACTACCCCCGAACACCCACACGCTGCCATCGCAGGTGAGCCGTTGCCTGCGGAAAGCGCGCATCCCGCCATGGAGCAGCCCGGCGCAGAAACCGGCGTGCCCTTGACGGCCCTTGCCGTACGCACGCCTGCCTCCGAGTTCTGGCGGAAATTCAAGAACCAGCGCGTGGCCCTGGTGGCCAGCGGCTTCGTGCTGCTGCTGGTGCTGGTGGCCGTGTTCGCACCATGGCTGACACCTTTTGATGCGGAGAACTTCTTTGACTACGACGCGCTGAACACGCCGCCATCAGCCAAGCACTGGTTCGGCGTGGATGCGCTGGGGCGCGACATCTTCAGCCGCATCCTGATGGGCTCGCGCATCTCCCTGGCAGCGGGCCTGGTCTCGGTGGCCGTAGGCGCCGTGATCGGCACGCTGCTGGGCCTGCTGGCGGGCTATTACGAAGGCTGGTGGGACCGCATCGTGATGCGCATGTCCGACGTGCTGTTTGCCTTTCCCGGCATTTTGCTGGCCATCGGGATCGTCGCGATCCTGGGCAACGGCATGGTCAACGTGATCATGGCCGTGGCTGTGTTCAGCGTGCCGGCGTTTGCGCGCCTGGTGCGCGGCAATGTGCTTTCGCTCAAACACCAGACCTACATCGAGGCGGTGCGCTCCATAGGCGCTCCCGACTCGGTCATCATGCTGCGCCATCTGCTGCCGGGCACGGTGTCTTCGGTAGTGGTGTACCTCACCATGCGCATAGGCACCTCCATCATCACGGCGGCCAGCCTGTCTTTCCTGGGCCTGGGCGCACAGCCGCCCACCCCGGAATGGGGCGCCATGCTCAACGAGGCGCGCGCTGACATGCTGAACGCGCCGCACATCGCGCTGTTTCCCAGCCTGGCCATTTTCCTGACCGTGCTGGCCTTTAACCTGCTGGGTGACGGCCTGCGCGATGCGCTGGACCCCAAGCTTGACCGCCAGTAGCCGGGGCAAGGCCGCGTCGTGACACCCCGCCATCTGCTGCCCCACATCGGCAGCCTGCCGCACGGGCAGCGCAACGCCGTTACCGACGTCGCCGGTGTGACCGTGGGCCACTGCACGCTGGACTCGAACGAGCTGCAAACGGGCGTGACGGTGGTGCGCCCCCATGCCGGTGACCTGTTCCGAGACCGGGTCCCGGCCGCGGCTGTCGTGCTCAATGGTTTCGGCAAGAGCGTAGGCCTGATGCAGGTCGAGGAACTCGGCGTGCTGGAGACGCCGATTGCGCTCACCAACACCTTTTCGGCTGCCGCCGTGGCCACAGCGCAGATCCAACAGTGCGTTGCGGCCAACCCCGAAACGGGGCGCGGCCTGCCCACGGTCAACCCGCTGGTGTTTGAATGCAACGACGGCTTTCTCAACGACATCCAGCGCATGGCTGTCACCGGGCAGCACTACCTGCAGGCCTGCGAACAGGCAGGTGTGGAGGTGGAGGAAGGTTCGGTCGGCGCCGGTCGCGGCATGTCGAGCTTCGGTCTCAAGGGCGGCATAGGCACGGCTTCGCGCCGCGTGGCGACACCTGGGGACAGCGAGCACACCGTAGGCGCATTGGTGCTGGCCAACTACGGCCAGCTGCCGCAACTGGTCCTGGCAGGCCAGGCTCTGGGTTCCAGGCTGGCGGCACATCGCATGCACGCGGCAGAGCCGGAAAAAGGCTCCATCATCCTGCTGATCGCTACCGACGCCCCCCTTGACGCACGCCAGCTGCGCCGGCTGGCATTGCGCGCCGGCGCCGGCCTGGCCCGCACCGGCTCGGTATTCGGCCACGGCAGCGGCGATATCGCGCTGGCGTTTTCCACCGCCTACACCGTGCCGCAGCAAACTGCCAGGCCCATGCCGGCCGTGGCGATGCTGCATGACGGCCTGATTGACCCGCTGTTCCAGGCCGTTGCCGACAGCACCGAGCAAGCCATCATCCACGCCCTGTGGCAGGCCCGCGCCGTCACCGGCCGCGACGGCCATCATCGCAACGCGCTGCACGACTTGCTGCCCGGCTGGCCCTCCTCATCCTCCTTTCCATCTTCACCGGATTCCCCATGAAAGTCCTGATTTCCACCGACATCGAAGGCGTTGCCGGCGTTTTTCACCACGAACAGGTGCGCGCCGGCAACCCCGAGTACGAACGCGCCCGCCTGCTGATGACGCACGAGGCCAACGCCGCCATCGCCGGCGCCTTCGATGCAGGCGCCACCGAGGTGCTGGTCAACGATTCACACGGAAGTTTTCGCAACATGCCGCCCGACCTGCTGGACGCACGCGCCCAGGCCGTCATGGGCAAGCCGCGCTACCTGAGCATGATGGCCGGCGTCGACGACGGCGTGAACGCGGTCTGCATGATCGGCTACCACTCGCGCGCGCAAGGCCGCGGCATTCTGGCGCACACCATCAACAGCTTTGCCTTTGCACGCGTGTACTTCAACGGCCTTGAACTGGGCGAAGCCGGAATTTACGGCGCGCTGGCCGGCGAGTACGGCGTACCGGTGGTGATGGCCAGCGGCGACGATGTGTTCATCGAAGAACACCGTCCGCTGTTTCCGCACGCCACCTTTGTGCAAACCAAGCGGGCCACCGGCCAGACCAGCGGCATCAGCCTTTCCCCGGCCCAGGCCTGCGGCGCCATCCGCGCCGGCGTGGCCGCTGCGCTGGTGCAGCACGGTTCAGCCCGCCCCTATGTGCTGCCAGGCCCCATCGCCGTGCGCATCCAGACCCAGTCGCCGGCCCTGGCCGACCTGTTTTGCCAATGGCCGGCCCTGCGGCGGCTGGACGGTAACGAAGTCGGCTTTGACGCACCCACCGTGGAAGCCGCGGTGCGCATGGTCAACAGCCTGTCGGCCATGTCGAGCATGCTGCGCTAGGAAGCTGTTCGCGGCCTAAATGGGTTCTAAGGCACGCGCGGCGCGTGTTCCGCGCCCTGCCCCACGGCCCGCTCACTCATCCAGCGCAGCAGGTCCAGCCACATCTGGCGCATCTCGGCGTCCAGCGGCGTGCGGGTCGAATTGGGCAATTCGATGGTGACCACCGGTACGCCCTTGTGCACACCCCCATAGTTGCCCAGTGAGCCGGGGAAGATGCCCACCTGGTCAAGGTACAGGCGCCCCAGCCTGGAGGGCGGCACCGAGGGGCCGTCAAAGTCGAGCACGCCGTAAGGCGCATGAATGCTGACGATAAGGTTGGGTTTGAAGCTTTGCATCTGCTCATGCAAAAACCGCGACTCGGGCTCGGACAGCGGCTTGGGCCCAGGCCAGCGGCGCGGGTCCTTGCCGGTGCGCTTTTCCCAGTAAACCTTCGCGTCGCGCTCCCAATTGGGGGTGGGAAAGTTGCGGTTCAAATCCACACCATGTGCGTTGGTACGGCGAGGCGGCCTGGAAAGCACGCCGTCCGGATTGAGGACAGGAACGAATCGCCAGTGGATCGCCTGGGGCGAGTCCAGCGGCGGCTGGGAAGCCAGCCTGATCCAGTGCAGCGCCACGG
The DNA here is from genome assembly GCF_056406035.1 of Polaromonas sp. P1_E1_2. Taxonomy (NCBI): domain Bacteria; kingdom Pseudomonadati; phylum Pseudomonadota; class Betaproteobacteria; order Burkholderiales; family Comamonadaceae; genus Polaromonas; species Polaromonas sp. P1_E1_2. The sequence goes on from NZ_JBFUAZ010000003.1 coordinate 11,338, forward strand.
CCCCTGAGGACAACTCGTCGCCGTGAATCGCACCGACGACCAGCACACGCAAGCCGGGCTGCTCGGGCTTGACGTCACGCACCCAGAGCACCCGGCCGTCAACCGAACGCGTCCCCGAAGCCTGCAGTTGCGCCGCCTCACACAGCTCACGCTTCACATTCGGGAGTTTGGAAGAGTAATCGGCGCAAGGTGAATCTGCACGAGCGCCAGCAGCTATTAAATAGATAGCAAAAAAACAGGCGGCAGAACGAAAAAATGGCATGGCACCCAGTTTAACTGCCGGGCCGCCAGTCCCTCGCAAGACGCGGCCTAAACCCTGACGCGGGTACGCCTGTACCGCTTCGGTTAAATTACCCTTCTATGCTGACCCCTGCCATCCCCCGCAAAGCGAGCAGCCCCAGCTTCTCCCAGCGGGAGTTCCGGGCTTCGCTGGCCATGTTTGCCACCGGGGTCACCATCGTCACCGCACGGACGCCGCAAGGCGCCTTGGTCGGGCTGACCGCCAACTCCTTCAACTCGGTATCGCTGCAGCCGCCGCTGGTGCTCTGGAGCCTGGCGCAGGCGGCCGGATCGATGGCCGCGCTCAGCACCGGATCACACTACGTCATCAACATCCTCGCGGCTGACCAGAAAGAGCTGGCCGAGCGCTTTGCCAGCCGGCGCGAAGACCGCTGGAAAGGCGTGCTGTTTACGGAGGGCGTCGGCGGCGCACCGTTGCTGACAGGCGCAGCCGCCACTTTCGAGTGCTTCAACCGCAGCCGGTACGAAGAAGGGGACCATGTGATCTTCGTGGGCGAAGTGGAGCGCTGCACCCACCGCGCGGGGGCCGCGCCGCTGCTGTTTCACGGCGGCAAGTTTTATACCGAGCATCCGCTGTAAACCGCACCTGCGCAAGCCGTGTTCAGCCCAGCCTGCCCAGCCGCACGGTCGTCACACCGGGCCGCAACTGCCGCACCGACGGCATGACCAGCACACAGTCGTCGTAGGGTGTCACCACCGGTTCGCCCGCATCATGCGCAATCGGCGTGCCGGCGTGACGTATGGTTTCGCCGCCGCAAAAGTCCTGCACAAACGCAAAGTCCATTGACCGCGCAACCACGCGGTGTGTCACCGTCACGGGCGGCGGCGGCGGCGCATCGGGCAGCAACCAGCCAGGCGGCACATCGCCGCGGTCAATCACCCCGGAGCCCACCAGAAACCGCATGAGCACGTTGCGCGCCGCCTGCAGCGACGCCAGTTCCCAGTGCTGGCCGGCCTCCAGCAGCAGGGCAATGCGGTCGCCGTTTTCGTCGCCAAACGGCCCGTAGTCCCGCATGCGGACCCCGTCGGCGTGGCCGGCATCGACGACCACCTGGCCCGTCGTAGCCAGGCTTTGTGCAAAAGCAATATTGCGCGGCAGCATGCCCGTCACCAGCAAAGCGCCACCGGGTTCATGCATGGAATGCAGGTCCAGCAGATGGGTGGCGCGGTCAACAAACGGCCTGATTTCGCGGGCGCGCAGCAGCTCGGCGCTGCGCCTGGGGCCGTCCAGCAGCTCAGGGGACCATACGCGGTTGAAATCCTCGTCAACAAAACGGGAGGCGTCGGGCTTGCGAGTGTCAAACCGCATGAAGGCCTCGGTGTTGCAGAACACGGCCGTGATGCGCCCCCGCCGCGGTTGCAGCCCGCTGAGAAGAAACGCGTCCAGCGCCCAGGCGCCCGAATATTCGTTGCCATGCACCAGCGCCGACACCAGCACTTCCGGGCCGGCTTCGGTTGAAGTGCGCTCCTGCACATGCGCCACCCCTGTGGAGGAGGCCGCCCAGAATGACAACCCTGGCGGCTGAAGCTGCACCGCATGGGCTTTCCTGATCACTTCGCCAGACTTCGCTTGATCGCTTCCTGATCGTTTCATGTGTCAGTACCGCCAGAAGATTTTCTGCAACTCTTTGGTGTCCCTTGTTTTCGTCAAGGCCAAGGCCAGAAGAATTCGGGCCTTCTGGGGATTCTGGTCGTCAACAACGAGCCAGTCATTGACGTCATCCTTCACCGAATTGTTCCGAATCACCACACCGCTGCCGGTACGGGTTGCCCGAACGACAAACACCCCCTTGGCGCGAATCTCGTTAAGCGGGCCAGCTATGTACTCAGGAACGCTTCCCGCGCCGACACCCGCATGAATGATGCCCTTGGCCCCGGATGCGACCAGCGCGTCGTATGCCGCACGGTTCATGTTCTGATAGCCATAAGCAATGTCGACCTGCGGCAGAGTCTGTATCTTGTCAATGTCGAACTCACTCTGCACCGTATGCGGGCGAATCAACGCACGGTAGAACCTGGCCTGACCTTCGATCACGAGACCGAGGGGACCGTAGGGAGATTTAAAGGTGTCAACCCGGGTCGCATTGGTTTTAGTGACATCCCGGGCGCTGTGAATCTCGTCATTCATGACCACCAAAGTCCCTTTTCCCACCGCTTCTTTACTCCCGGCGACCGCCACCGCGTTGTAGAGGTTAAGCGGCCCATCTGCGCTGAGTGCCGTGCCGGGCCGCATTGACCCGAGCATCACGACCGGCTTGCTGCTTTTGACGGTGAGGTTGAGAAAGTACGAGGTCTCTTCCAGGGTATCGGTGCCGTGGGTGATCACGATGCCATCAACCTCGTCCGACCGAAGGAGTTCAGACACCCGCCGGGCCAGTTGGAGCAGGCGGTCGTTGGTGAGGTTGTGTGAGCCGACCTGAAAGATCTGCTCGCCCTTGACGTTGGCAATAGTCTGGATTTCCGGCACGGCGGCCATGATCTTGTCGACAGCAACCACAGCGGCCTGATAGGCGCCGATGTTGGTGCTCGATGCTCCGACGCCGGCAATCGTGCCGCCGGTGGCGATGAGCACCACGTTAGGTTTCTTCACTTCCTGGGCCAGCGCCGAAGCCGAAACAGCAAGCGGCAATAGCAGACCGCAGGCGAGCCCGCGCAACATTGATATGACAGATAAGTGCATGACAATTCCCTCCGTGTCGGGCTAAAAATATTGCTCGGCGTGCAGAGCCCCGCCAGTGCTCCGGAGGGGCCTGGCCAGCACGCTTCGCGATTAACAAATACAGATCATGGCGAGCCAGGGTCTTCTGTGGGCCTGCCGCCGTTGTCCCGGCCCGGCCCCCGCGTCTTCAGCTTCAACGGCACCGCATGGGTTTGGGTGAATTCCCGCTGACGACTTACGAGGTAGCGCCGGTCGCCACTGCCTTGTTGACCACGTTGCGCACGCGCTGGGTTTCAGCCCGGATAAAGGCCGTGAGCGCCTGTGGCGTGCCGCCGTCATTGGAGATGCCGGCTTTCTGGAGCTTTTGCCAAACGGCTTCTTCGCGCAGGATTTCGTTGAGCTCCCTGTTCAGGCGCGCCACCATGGGCGCCGGCAGCTTGGCGGGCCCGAAGAGGCCGAACCAGACGTTCATGTCGTAACCCTTGAGCTTGGGGTTCTCGCCGAGTGCAGGGATTTGTGGTGCAGCCCGCGAACGCGTCGGCGTGGTGACGCCCAAGGGGATCATCTTGCCGGACTCGATGTGTGGCAGCGCGGAGGAAAGCACAGAGACACTGAACTCGATATTGCCGCCCAGCAAGTCCTGCAGCTGCTGTCCTGCGCCGCGATACGGCACATGGCGGAAGGTGGTGCCAGCCATCAGGTTGATCAGCTCTCCCGACACATGCAGCGGCGTGCCTATGCCCGAAGAGGCAAAGCTCAGCTGGTTGCGTTCGCGTTTGGATTTGGCAATCGCTTCCTCCATGGTTTTGACGCCGGTCTTGGTGTTGGTCACAAAGACCATGGGCGTGACGCCTATCAGCCCGACCGGGCTCAAGTCGGTTTCACCGTTGTACTTGACCGCAGCGTTGAACAGTTTGGCAATCGAGATTTCGCTGCCCGAACCCAGCAGCAGCGTATAGCCGTCGGGCGCGGCACTGACCACTTTTTGGGCGCCTATGGTTCCACCGGCGCCGCCGATATTCTCGATCACCACGGGTGTGCCCAGGCGCTTGGCCAGCGGTTCGGCGATGATGCGCGCCACCAGGTCCACGCTTCCGCCGGCAGGGTAGCCCACCACCAGCGAAATGGGCTTGCCGGCAGGCCAGGCCTGGCCCCAGGCAGCCGGCAAACCCAACAGCCCTGCGGCGGCAAGGCAAAGTGTGCGGCTCACGCCGCGGCGATTGAGGGTAAACATTCCTGGCATGGCGCGCTCCTTGTTGATGGCGCCAGTCTAGGAGCCGCCCCTGCGCGGCCCATGCGTATCACGCATGGGCGCATGCGACCTGGATTCAGGAAGCAGCCGGCGTGCTGGCGGACCAGATGCGCTGCACCAATTCATTGCGCGGGCTGCGCGGCCGGTACAGGCGAATCTCAAACCGGACCGTCAGGCCCTTGCCGTCGGCCTCCACCAGCCTTCCGCTGCGCAGGTCACCTTCGACCAGTCCGCGCGGCAGCCAGGCCAGGCCCACGCCCTGCAAGGCCTGCTCATGCAGCGACTCGGCGAAGTCAGACTCGGTCACGGTATGCAGATGCAGCTCGCGCGCACTGCGGCTGAGCCCGTCCTGAAGGATCTGGCCCAGCGCGAGCGTGGGCGCATAACCCAGCACCGGCACCGGCTTGCGGGCCGTGCCGGGCAAGGCGTGCTGCGGCTGGCCATCGGCGCGCGGTGCGCTGACGGCCACGAGTTCGTCGGTGCCCAGCGCGAGTCCTTCGAACGTCTGTTCGTCCAGCAACAGCGGCAGCCGCGGATGCGTGAACGACAGCAGGAAGTCAGCAGCCCCCTGCTCCAGGGCGGTGGCGCCTTCATGGATGGAGCCTGTGAGAATGCGCAAGCGAAACTCCCCGGCTCCGCGCTTGGCGCGCGCGAGCCAGTCAGGCACGGCGCTGCGTGAGAGCGTGCGGCCTGTTGCCAACGTGACCCAGTCCAGCCCGCCCCGTGCATGGCGGATGCGGGAGCGCGCATCGTTAAGGCTCGCCGCCGCGCGGCGCGCCACCGGCAGCAGCTCTTCACCGGCGGCCGTCAGGGCCAGAGGCATCACCGCGCGATTGATCAGGTCGGCGCCCACCCACAGCTCCAGAGCGCGGATACGGCGCGAAAATTGCGGCTGCGTCACATGGCGAAGCTCCGCCGCACGCGAAAAGCTGCGCTCACGTGCCAGCGCGATGAAGTCTTCCAGCCATTTATGGTCCACGGCAGCACCTTGTCCAGGGATTTAATGCAATGGTATTCCTTGTTACCCCGGCCAGCGAGCTGCCAGGGGTCGGGCTACCATCAAGGCATGAAGACAGCCCGCAAAGCCAATCTCGATCTCCTCGCCATGTCCCTCTTGCTGGGATGCTGCCTGTTCTGGGGCCTGCAGCAGGTCTTGATCAAGGCCACGATCAGCGAAATACCGCCGATGTTCCAGGCCTCGCTGCGGCTGGTTGGCGCCACGGCGTTGCTCTGGCTCTGGTGCCTGTGGCGCAAGGTCCCGCTCTTCAGCCGCGACGATTCGCTGAAGGCCGGCCTGCTGGCGGGCGCGCTGTTCGGCGCAGAGTTCGCCTGCATTTATGTAGGCTTGCAATACACCAGCGCTTCCCGCCTCACGGTGTTTCTGTACACCTCGCCTTTCTGGGTCGCCCTGCTGGTACCGCTGTGGGTGAAGTCCGAACGCCTGCGCGGCGTGCAATGGCTGGGCCTGTTGTGCGCCTTCGCCTCCGTGGTGTTCGCGCTGCGTGAAGGTTTCACCGGTGATCATGCGTCGACGGCGCGGGGCGATCTGCTGGCACTGGCCGCCGGCATGCTGTGGGGCCTGACCACGGTGGTGATACGTGCCACCAAACTGGTCAGCATCTCCGCTGAAAAACTCCTGTTCTACCAATTGGCCGTTAGCGCCGCAGTGTTTCCGGCCCTGTCGCTCTACCTGGGCGAGCAATGGTCGTGGCATTTCAGCCCGTTTGCCATTACTTCCCTGCTGCTGCAGACCGTCATAGGCGCATTCGCCAGCTACCTGGCCTGGATGTGGATGCTGGGGCGCTACCCGGCAACCAAGATTTCGGTGTTCGTGTTTTTCACGCCGCTGTTCGCGCTGCTGTTCGGCGCGCTGTGGCTGAAAGAAAGTATCACCACCGGTCTGCTGGTGGCGCTGGCCATGGTCGCGGCGGGCATTGTGCTGGTCAATCGCAAGCCGGCAGGCGCATAATTTTTCAGCATGACGCCTCATAAACGCATCCCCGGCCATCGCTTCCTCCATTCACCTGGCCCCACGCGGGTACCTGACGAGGTCATGGATGCGATGCGGCGCCAGCCCATGGACCTGGCCGACCCGCGGCTTGATCGTGTGATCCAGGCCTGCGAGACCGGGCTCAAGGCGCTGCTGCAAACCACCGCGGCCGACGTCTTCCTGTATGCCTGCAACGGCCACGGCGCCTGGGAGGCCGTGATCGCCAACCTGCTGGCGCCCGGGCAGCAGGTGCTGATCGCCGGGACGGGGCACTTCTCCGAATCCTGGGCCATACAGGCCGAGGCCATGGGCGCAGCAGTCATCCGCACGCCCTGGCGCGAGGGTTACCCGATTGACGTGCCGGCCATAGAAGCCGCGCTGCGCGCCGACACTGCGCATGCCATCGTGGCGGTGTTTGTGGTTCATACCGACACTGCGAGCGGCATGACCAGTGACCCGGGCAAAGTCCGGCGGGTGCTGGAAGCCACGGCCCACCCCGCGCTACTGGTGGTAGATGTGGTCGCGTCGCTGGGCGCGTCGCCCTTTGCCATGGATGCGCTGGGCGCCAACGTCGTGCTGGGCGCCTCGCAAAAAGGCTTGATGGTGCCGCCCGGTCTGGCCTTTGTGGCTGCGGATGCCGCAGCGATGAAGGTAGCCGCTGCCAATCCCTCGCCGCGCTTTTACTGGGACTGGGCGCGGCGGCAAAGCCCGCTCAGCTACCGCAAGTTCTGCGGCACGCCGCCGCAAAGCCTGCTGTTCGGCCTGGAGGCTGCACTGGGGCTGATCTTTCATGAGGGCGTCGAAGAGGTCATCGCCCGCCACCAGCTGATCGCCAGTGCGGTGCACGCCGCTGTCGATGCCTGGAGTGAAGGCGGTGCTCTGGGCCTTTTTGTGCGCGAGCCTGCGGCGCGCTCGGTCTCCGTCACGACGGTGTCTGTCACTGCGGGCATTGATCCCGAAGCCTTGCGCACTGTTGCGCGCGAACGGTTTCAGGTGGCGATTGCAGGCGGTTTGGGCCCGCTGGCGGGAAGAACCTTTCGCATCGGCCACCTGGGTGACATGAACCCGGCCATGATCCTGGGTTGCCTGGCCGGCCTGGAAGCGGCCATGCAGGTGCAGGGCATTCCCATCGGCGGCGGCGTGCAGCATGCCGTTGCAGCCTTGGCAGGTAAACGCTAGTACCTACTGCGAGGCAGTGATGCCGCCGTCGAGGTAAAGCACCTGCCCGGTCACAAAGCGGGATGCGGGCGCCGCAAAAAAAACGGCCGCACCCGCCACGTCCTGCGGGTCGGCCACGCGACCCAGCGGAATGCGTTCCAACACCTGCTTGCGCGTCTCAGGATTTTCGAGCCAGTGGCGCGCCATCTCCGTCTGCACCACCGTAGGTGCGATGCCGTTGACAGTGATGCCGTACGGCGCCAGTTCACTCGCATGCTGGCGAATCAGCATGACCAGGCCGCCCTTGCTGCTGCTGTAGGCCGAATAACCCCGGCCGCGCAAACCGAGCTGCGCGCGCACCGACAGCAGATGCACCTGAGCGCCGCCCCTGCCGCCTTCAATCTGTTTTTTAGCCGCAGCCTGCGCAAGAAACATGGCGGCCTTGAGGTTGACCTGCAACACCTCGTCAAAGGCTTCTTCCGTCACCTCCAGCAAGGCCTGCTCACGCTGCATGCCGACGCAGTTCATCAAGATGTCGAGGGCTCCCCATTGCGCCGCAACCGCATCAACGGAAGCCTGCATCTGCGGCACCGAATGCGCGTCCATGGCCAGACCCATGGCCTCGTGCCCTGCCGCACGCAGCGCGGAGGCAACGGCCTCGGCCTTGGCTTCGTCGCGCCCCGAAACTGCCACCCGTGCGCCGGCCATCGCCAGGCCCCAGGCAACGGCCTCGCCAATACCACCATAGCCACCGGGCACGTAAGCGGTTTTGCCGCGCAGGTCAAAAAGGCCTGAAAGCGCGGTACTGAAATCAATCCGGGGTGTGATGCTCATGGATGGCGAAATTGTGGGCGCAAAGCCGGCTAGCGACGAAAGGGCTTTCCCTCAGTCCATCAATAGCCCGCCGTTCAGGTCGATGATCTCGCCCGTGATAAAACCCGACAGCGGCGAGGCCAGGAAGCGCACCACGTGAGCGAACTCCTCGGGCTCGCAGAAGCGGCCGACCGGGATGTCCTTGAGCAGCTTCTGGCGCTGCTCTTCATTGAGCTGTTCGGTGATCATGGGCGTTTTGACGTAAGCGGGCGCGACGGCATTGGCCGTGACGCCAAAGGGCGCGAGTTCGCGCGCCAGTGAAAAGGTCAGCGAACTCATCGCGCCCTTGGACACCGAATAGGCCGTGCCTGCTGTCAATCCACCTGTCTTGGCCGCCAGGGAGCTGGTGTTGATGATGCGGCCGAAGCGCCGCACCTTCATTGCCGGCACCACCTGCTGCGCAAGGTAAAAAGCGCCGTCGAGGTTGGCGCCCATCACGCGCCGCCATTCACCCGCTTCGGTGGCCTCGATCTTGTTGTTGGACAGGATGCCCGCGTTGTTGATCAGGATGTCGACTGGCCCGAAGGCCTTGACGATGAGCGCATGACCGTCGCTCACGGCGGCCGCATCGCTGATGTCAAACGAGAACGGCAGGACACGCGAGCCCAACTCATGTGCGAGCGCACGGTTGCGTTCATGGCTGACATCCACCATCGCGACCTTGCAGCCGTCCTCCAGCAACACCTTGACGACGGCCAGGCCCATGGTGCCCGCCGCGCCCGTGACGAGCGCGACTTTGTTTTCAAGCGGTTTCATTACTCAACTTTCATAGTCGTCAAAAAACTCTTTACCAGAACACCGCGGAACCGGCTTTGCCGGGCCGCTAGTGTTGCCCCCTGCAAGGGGGGATCCGGCTACACAAAGTGAGCCGAGACGGGGGTGTGCCGACTTCAAGCGTCCAGGACGCTCTTCTTGCCAAACAATCCACGTGAGCGGAATGTCACGACGGCAATGAACAAGAGGTACATGGACATCAACGACCATTCGGACGCATACGAACCCGTGAGCCCAACAACCATGCCGACCATCAGCCCGGCGATCACTGCACCCCAGAGCGAACCGACGCCGCCCAGCACAATGATCAGGAATGCCGGCACCACTGCGTCTACGCCCACATGCGGGCGGATACCCCAGATCGGCGCCATGACCACGCCGGCGATGGCGGCCAACGCCACGCCCAGACCAAATACGAAAAGGCGCAGGCGAGAAAGGTTGATGCCCAGGGCGCGCACCATTTCACTGTCGTGCGCGCCGGCCTTGATGATCGCGCCGTAAGGCGTCTTCTGCAAAAACACCCAGAGCAGCATGATCATCAGGATGGCGAATCCACTGGCGAAGAAGCGATACTTCGAATAGACCAGGTCACCCATCAGGAAAGCGCCAGAGATGACTTCAGGCAGCATCAACTGCTTTTCCGAGGAGCCCCACACCAGGCGTATGGTTTCCTCAATGACCAGCGCCGCACCGAAGGTCAGCAGCAGGCCATAGAGCGGGTCACGGCCATAAGTGCGCCGCATGCACAGCTCCAGCAACAAGCCGAAAATACCCACCAGGATGGGCGCAAGAATGAGTGCCGCCAGGTAACGCGTTCCCAGCGGCAAACTCATGTACCAGGCCTGCAGGTTCGGGAACATGCCCAGCTGCGGTGCGATCAGGAAAAGCGCGAAGTACATGCCCAGCGCAAACAGCGAGCCGTGCGCCAGGTTGATGGTTTCCATCACCCCCACGATGAGCATGAAGCCCAACGCGATGAGTGCGAACAACAGGCCCAGCGAGATGCCGTTGACGAGGTGCGGAATAAGCTGGAGCAGAAAATCCATGTCGGTCTTTGAAGATGGAGGGCCAGTCAGACTTCGTAGCTGGGGGTCGCGTCGTAGCTCTCAAGCTTGCAGGCGCCGCCGGCATCCTTGTCCGCCACATCCTTGGGATCGGCCTGTGTGAGGATCTTGAAGATGTCGTCTTTCTCGGCGGGCTGGTCGTTGTAGGTCGCCATGTAAATCGTCTGCTGGCACTGGTGGGTGACGGGATCCATCCACGCGTCGTAGTGCTGCAGGCGGTCGGCCGCGCTCATCTTGCGGCCTTCGAGCTTTTTGATCACGGCAATGTTGTTGGTGGTGCCGGCCTCTTCCACACAGCGCAGCAGCTCGCGCGTGGCCATATAACCGTTGTGATACACATTGCCCGGCACGCGAATCGCCATGCCAGGGAACTGCTTCTGGTATGCCGCCACAAACTCTTTGACGCCCGGCAGGCCCAGGCGCCAGTACCACGTGGTGCCGAAGACGCCGAAGATGGCCTCGGGGCCCAGACCGTAGACATCGGGCCAGTCCTGCTGGTTGTTGATCCACGCCATGGACTGGTTCATCTTGAGCTGCACAACTTGCTGGCGCAGCGCCTTGATGTCGTCACCGCCCACCGCCGTGGCCACCACATTGGGCTTGAGCTGTTGCAGCTTGAGCAGGTAGGACGAGAAGTCGCGGGTGTTTTGCGGCACCAGCAGCTCCTCAACGATGCGCCCGCCGTTGGCTTCCACGATCGCGCGTGTCGCCTTGGAGGTGGTGTGGCCCCACACATAGTCGTTGGTCAGCAGCACCCAGTTCTTGCCGCTGGCCTTGATGGCGTTCTTGACGATCGCGTTGGAAAAGTTGGTGCCGTTGCCGTCCCAGACGAACTTGGTGCGGTGGCAGTCCTTGCCGGCCTCGGTCGGGCTGCTGGAGTTGGTGTTAAAAAATACCGTGCCGTATTTCTGCGCAACCTGCGAGATGGCATTGGAGACGCCTGAGTGCACTGCACCGATCAGAAAGGAGGCCTCATTGCGCGTGATCATGCGTTCGGCCACGCGCGAGCCGGTGGCCGGTGTCGTTTCCGTGTCAATATGGATGGCCTCAATGCGCCGGCCCAGCACACCGCCCTTGTCGTTAAATTCCTTGATCGCCATCATGGCGCCCAGGCGCTCTTCGGCGCCCGAGGCTGCATACAGGCCCGAAGCGTCCATGGTCAGGCCAATGGTCAGCGGTTTCTTCTGGCCGGTCTGCGCCCAGGCGTGGTTGTGCTTCCACGGCCCCATGAAGGGCGCCGCGCCGTACAGGCCCGCCCCCACCAGCGCCAGGCTTGAGTGCTTGAGCAGCGCGCGGCGCGAGGTGGCCTTGCTGTCGGATTGGGATTCAGGTGTTGCGTGGTTGTTCTTGATGTCGCTCATGGTTTTGTCTCCTGCGTGTAAATGGGTCAAACGGGTTGGCTTAACGGGGAACGATCTTGACGTCGTTGAGTTTTTCCTGTGCTTCGAAAAGGGAGGCGATCAGCTTGTCGCCGTAACCAGCGTTGCTGGCCTGGATCAGGCTTTGGTGCGTGGCCTCACCCATGAAGCTGGTGACGGGCAGCATCTCGGCCAGATGGGTGTAGTAGCGCAAATCTTTTTGCGCATTGGCGATGCCGAACTTGAAGCCGGTGACATCGCCTTCCTTGAGCGTTTTCGTTGCCATCATCTGAAAGATGCCGCAGTTCACGCCCCCGGCCGAGATCACGTCATAGAGGCGGTTGAGGTCCAGTCCGCTTTTGGCCGCCACCGCAAAGGCCTCGGCAATCGAGGCCGCAAAGCTCATGGCCATCATGTTGTTGACCAGCTTGAGCACGTGGCCGTGGCCGGGCGGGCCGACGTGGAAGATGTTTTCGCAAAAGGCCTTGAGCACCGGCTCCAGCGCCTTGAAGTCCTCAGGCTCGGCGCCGACCATGGTGTTGAGCCTGCCTTCCTCGGCTTCCTTGGGCGTGCGCGCCAGCGGCGCATCGACCAGCTTGATGCCTTTGGCCGCGAGGTCGTTGCGGATGCGGGTGCTGGAAGCGGGCTCGGCGGTGGAGGTGTCGACCACGATCAGGCCTTTGCGGCCGCCGTCCAGCAAGCCGTCCTTGCCGTAGACAATCTCTTCGACCTGGGGCGAGCCCGTGACGCAGATGAACACGATATCGCTGGCCTGCGCGCATTCGGCGTTGGTCCTGGCCTCTTTCGCGCCGGCGGCAATCAGGTCGGCCAGGTTGTCCCTGTTGCGGTTGACCTTGAAGGTGAGGGCGAAGCCCTTGGCCAGCAGATTCCTGGCCATGCCGTGGCCCATCATGCCGATGCCGATGAATCCGATTTTGGGTATTGTCATGTTTGTCTCCGTTTTCTTTCCCGTTGTGGCTTGTCTGTTCTGTCTGTTGCGTTTGGCGGCTTAGTTCACGGCCTCAGTGGCGGCTACTGAAACAGTGGCCCCTGCGCCCGCCCTCGCCTGGTCCCACAGCGAGATCAGCCGCGCATAGCGCTCGGCAATGGCCTTGACCACCGCCGCGTCGTCCATGGCGCCTGAGAACCAGCCAGTTGCGGCATCGGCAAAGATCGAGCGCCCCACGGCAAAGCCGCGGCAGATGGCGTGCGGCGCTGCGATTCGAAAGCTCTGATCCAGTTTTTCCTCGCTGGCCTCCAGGCCCAGCACCAGCACACCGCGGCAATGCGGGTCGTGCTGCGCCACCACGGCCGCGATCTTTTCCCAGGCAGCCGCACTAACGGCTGGCGGCAGCTTCCACCAGTCGGGGAAGATGCCAGCCTGGTAGATTTGTTCGAGCGCCATCGGTACGGTGTCGCCATCCGCGGGCATGTCCTTGGGTGGGATCACCTCGATGAGGAACTCGTGAAAGCTGTCCACGCTGGCTCGCTGCAGGTCGGCCAATTTGGCCAGCTGGCTGTCGCGCAAGGCCGGCTTGTCATGCGGGTGGTAATACACCAGGCATTTGGCGACGTGCTCGCCGGGCCAGGTTCGCATGACCGCACCCAGGCCGGCGCCGGCTTCGAACTGCAGCGGTCGTGAACCCGGCAGCTCGACCGGCCTTGCGACCCACCAGCCTTTGCCGGTCACCGTTGGAAGCACCTCTTCACCAAAGCGTCCGTCAACGATCACGCCGACGCCACTGCGCTGGCCGGCTCCAAGCCGCGCACCTTCGGCGATCAGGGATTTGAAAAGGGGGATGCGTTCGCTAGGCGCGCCATGGCGTGCCGCTACCTCTTCCAGCTGCATGCGGTGGTCGAACGCCAGGATGACCAGTTCTTCCCAGCGGCGTGTGCGCGTGCTGACACGGTGCAGGTGTTCGAGCTGCGCGTCTTCGCGCAGGCGCCGAGTGGCCGAGCCATGCATCAAGAAAAACTGCAACTCTTCCCAGCTCGCCATGGCCGGCGCGCAGCCATGGCGCGACACCACCAGCGCGCCGCAGGCGTTGGCATAGGCGCAGCAGCGTGTGAGCGGCTCCCCCGGGATCCAGCCGCGCAGAAACCCCGACATGAACGCATCGCCGGCGCCCAATACGTTGTAGACGTCCACCGGAAAGCCGGGGCCTTGCAAACCTTTTTCCAGTGAATCGGGAATCGCACCGTCGAACACCACGCAGCCCATGGGCCCGCGTTTGACCACCAGCGTGGCCTGCGTCAACTCGCGCAAGCGGCGCAGGGCTGCGAGCGTGTCGGTGCTGCCCCCGGCGATGTGAACTTCTTCTTCAGTACCGACCACCAGATCGCAGTGACCGACGACGGTTTGCAGATGCGCGCTGACCTCGCCGGAAGGTACAAAGCGCTGCTCGCCCATGCCCGGGCTGGTCAGGCCCCATAGCACGGGTCGATAATCGATATCGAGCACCACGCGCGTGCCCGCGGCTTTGGCCATCATCATGGCGCGCTTGCAGCTTTCATAGGTGAGCGGCTGCGACAGGTGCGTGCCCGAAATCAGGAGCGCCTTGGCCGAAGCAATGAAGGCCGCATCGAAGTCGTCTGGACTGATCGCCATGTCGGCGCAGTTGTCGCGGTAGAACACCAGCGGAAAAGTGTCGCGGTCCTGGATTCCCAGAAACACCAGTGCCGTCAGGCGCTTGGGATCGGTGGCGACATGGCTCACGTCCACGCCTTCGGCCGCCAGGGTTTCGCGCACAAAACGGCCATTGTGCTCGTCACCCACACGGGTCAGCATGGCGGGCTTCAGACCCAGGCGCGCCACGCCCACCGCGGTGTTGGCCGGCGAGCCACCCAAATATTTGGTGAAGCTCTGCATGTCTTCAAGACGGCCCCCGATTTGCTCGCCATACAGATCCACCGCGGCGCGGCCGACACAGATCAGATCCAGCGGGCGGCTCATACGGCCCCCTTGCGAGTTGGCTTGGCTGCGGTCTTGCTGTTCCTGGTTTTGGCTTTCGCTGCGCTCTGCTCAGCCAGTTGATGACCGGTGCTGACCACCAGCGCCTGTGCCAGACACAGCGGTGCGACCAGCGAGCGGAACGGCTTGGAGGAATCGTCGGCCAGCTCCAGGCAAACCTTGGCATGCGCCTTGAGCGGCGAGAGGGGACCGTCGGTAATGGCAATTACCAGCGCTCCCAGTTTGGCGGCCTCTGCTGCAGCCGCGATGACTTCGGGCGAATAGTTGCGAAAGCTGGCGGCGATCAACACATCGCCGGGCGCAACGGAGCGCAGGCTTTCGCGCAGCATGCCGCCCGTTCCGTCGAGCAGGTGGGTGCGCAGTTCGAGCTGGCTCAACGCATAAGCGAGGTAGCCCGCCACCGGAAAAGCGCGGCGCTGGGCCAGCACATGGATGCGCGGCGCCGAGGCCATGAGCTTGACAGCCGCTTTCAGGTCGGCCTGGGCGATGCTTTCCTCGAGGTGGCCGAGTTCGGCCACCGATTCGCCCACCAACTGGTGCAGTACACCGGCCGGTGCGCGCTCGCCGTTGAGCTGCTTGCGCCGCATCTGGTCTATGCGTTCGCGGTAGCTGTCGGAACGCTCCAGCAGGTGGCCGCGGAACACCTGCTGCATTTCGGAGAAGCCGCCATAGCCCAGCGCGTTGGCGAAGCGGATCATGGCCGAAGGCTGCACCTCGGTGGCCTCGGCCACCGTCGCCACCGTGCCCAGCGCCAGGTCGTTGGGCTGCTCGAGCGCGAAGCGCGCGATGCGCTGCAGCTGCTTGGACATGTCCGGGTAAATCCGGCCAATCAGCGCCTTGAGTTCTTCGTAAGTCGTTGCAGAGTCCATATGTCGTTGCCGCCTCGGGAATGCGATGGACGGGCCGGGCCTGCGTCGCATCAAATTAGAATAGATATTCTTGCTTATTTAAATAATAGAACGTATATTCTGTTGTGTCCAGCCCATTTTCAGCACTTGTTTTTCTAGCTCCACTCATTCACCCAGAAAAACCGAAGAGACAAGGTCCCCATGCAACTCGCTTCCGGCCGCGCGCCGCTGATCCCTCTGCCGATGCTCGCCACATTGCTGGTGCTGCTGTCCACGCCGCTGTGGGTGGGCCGCGTCGGGCTGTACCAATACCTGGCCCTGGAAATCATGATCTGGGTGTTGTTTGCGATGGGCTACAACCTGCTCCTGGGTTTCACCGGCCTGCCCTCCTTCGGGCACGGTGCATTCTTTGGCGCGGGCGCCTACGCCTTCGGCCTGCTGCAACTCAAGGTCTGGCCCAACCTGTGGTTCGACCTGGCCGGCGCGGTGCTGGTCACAGCGGCGCTCGGCGCGCTGGTGGCGCTGTTCATCTCACACAGGCGCGGCATTTATTACGCCTTGCTCACCATCGCATTCGGCCAGGTGTTCTGGTTCATCGCCAACAAATGGCATACCGTCACGGGCGGTGAAGACGGGCTGCTGAACATCAAGCGCCTGCCGGCCGATTTTGGTTTTGTGTCTTTCAATCTCTCCGGCAACAACGCCCTCTTCTTCTTTTGCCTCGTGCTGTTCGGGTTGGTGCTGCTGGTGCTGTGGCGGCTGATCCATTCGCCATTGGGTCGCATCTTCAGTGCCATCAAGCAGAACGAGACCCGCGCCGCCTTTGTGGGCTACAACGTGTGGCTTTACAAGTGGCTGGCCTTCACGATCTCCACCGCGGTGGCGGGCCTGGCCGGTGCGCTGTTCGCCATGGCGCAGCAGTCGGCCTACCCCAACGTCATGAGCCTGCACAACTCGGGATTCGTCGTGATGATGGTGCTGATAGGCGGCGGCCTCGTAAGTTTTTGGGGCCCCATCATCGGCGCCACTTTCTTTATTCTGGCGCGTGACCTGCTGGGCGCCTACACCGAGACCTGGCTGCTCTGGTATGGCCTCGTCTTCATGGCGATGGTGCTGTTCAAGCCCGAAGGCATTGCCGGCGCGTGGCAAGCCTGGAAGGCACGGCCGCGGCGCACTGTGGTGGCCAAACCCGTGACAACCCCCGCCGGAGGTGCACTGTGAAGCTCTTCGAGGCCAGCGGCCTGTCCAAACGCTTTGGTGCCCAGGTGGTGCTGCAAGACATCACGCTCAGCTTCAGGGAAGGTGAGCTCAACGGCATCATGGGCCCCAACGGCGCGGGCAAAACCACCTGCTTCAATGTGCTGACGGGCCGCTACAAGCCCGACCGCGGCCGTGTGACCTTTGCCGGCGAGGACATCACCGGCCTCTCGCCGCGGGAGATTGCCCGCAAGGGCGTGTCGCGTTCCTTCCAGATCATGAATTTGTTCGACAGCTACACCGCGCTCGACAACGTGCTGGTGGCCACGCCGCATGTGCGCAGGCAGGGCTTCAACCCCTGGCGCGATCTGGGCGCCGACAGCACGGCCCAGCAACTGGCCGCGGCCATCCTCGAGCGCGTCGGCCTCAAGGGCAAGGAGCACGTGCTGGCCAGCAGCCTGTCTTACGGCGAGCGCCGCGCGCTGGAGATCGGTGTAGCACTCGCAGCCGAGCCACGCATGCTCTTCCTCGACGAACCCACCGCCGGCCTGGGTGCCGAAGGCACGGCGCGCCTGATGGAGCTGGTGAAAGAACTCAAGCGCCAGCTCACGATTGTGATCATCGAACACGACATGAATTTCCTCTTCAAGCTCGCCGACCAGATCTCCGTCATCCACTGGGGCCAGGTCATCAGCCATGGCACGCCTGACCAGTTGCGTGAAAACGAATGGGTGCGGCGGTCCAACCTGGGGGCGCTGGCATGAGCGCGGTCCTGAAGTCCGTCATCAAAACCGTGTCGCCGCAGGCCGACATGCTGGCGGTGAACCGCATAGACACCTACTACGGCGAAACGCAGGTGCTGTTCGACATATCGCTGAAAGTCGGCGCCGGCGAAGTGGTGGCACTGCTGGGCCCCAACGGCGCGGGCAAGACCACGCTGCTTCGCTCCGTGCTCGGCCTCACGCCGCCACGCAAGGGCAGCATTGCCTTCGACGCGTGCGACATCACCCGTATGCCCACGCACGAGATCGCCAAGGCCGGCATGGGCTGGGTGCCGGACGACCGCCGCATCTTCCCGACGCTGACGGTAGCGCGCAACCTGGCTATCGCCCGCAAGACCACGCGCTTTCGCCCCTGGCAGGAGAAGGAATGTTTTGAAATCTTCAGCGCGCTCGAATACCTGATGCACCGCGAGTGCGAAAACCTCTCGGGCGGCGAAATGCAGATGGTCGCAATCTCGCGCGCGCTGCTGGGCTCGCCCGGCCTGGTGCTGTTCGACGAACCCAGCCAGGGCCTGGCGCCCAAGGTGGTGCAGGACGTGATGAAAACCATCAGCCGGCTCAAGGCCGAAGGCATCGCGGTGCTGGTGGTCGAGCAAAACGTGCAGAGCGCACTACAGGTGGCCGACCGCGCCTATGTGATGAACCAGGGCGTGATCGTCCACGAGGGCCCTGCGGCCGATCTGCGCAACGACGCCGCCTTGTGCCGGCAGCTTTTGGGAGTCTGAGCCAGCATGAGCCATCCACTGTTACGCGTCGAGAACGTCGCCAAGCAATACCAGCGTGGCGTCTTCCGCAAGACGACCACCTTTTCACTGAACGCCGATTTCGAGGTGCACAAGCCCTGCGTGGTTGGTGTCATGGGCCCCAACGGTTCCGGGAAGACCACGCTGTTCGAACTGATCACCGGTAGCAACCTGCCGAGCGCGGGCCGCGTGCTGGTCAACGGCCAGGACATCCACCAGGTGCGCACACGCGAACGCGACCGGCTGGCGATCCACTACCACCAGTCATACCAGGTGCGGTCATTTCAAAAGACCAAACCCGACTTCATGCTGGCGCATGCGCAGAGCGATTCGCCGCTGGTGCACCTGTTCGACGAACCGCAGTTCAACACGCAGGATGGCTACATCGGCTTCATGCTGGACTTCTTCGCCAAACTCAGGGCCAACGGCCGCCTGGTGTTTTTATGCCTGCATCCCAACGAGCCCTACCACGTCGACATCCTGCGGCAATGCTGCGAGCGTTTCATCTTTGTACAAAAAGGTGCGGTCAGCGAAGCGCCTGACTTCGACACGCTGGCGCGCGACGAGAAGGTCAGGGCCTACCTGGGGGCGCTGGCGCCGGCAGCTTGATCCACGGCGCCGCGCGCGGTTCAAATCAGGCTGTGTTTTCTGGCGCGGTAAGCCAGCTTCGCCCGCGTGGTGTTGAGCCGCCGCGCCGCTGCCGAGAGATTCCCCTGGCAGGCGGAGATGGCGCGTTCCAGCATGTCGCGCTCGGTTTGCTCCAGGGACTGCTGCGAAGCGGCGGTGCCAGCCGGCATGGAATGCGCACCAGCCGGCGCCCCGTCGAAGTTCAAGGTGCCTGAGCTGCCCTGCATCCGCAAGGTCATGACCTCGGTGCTCAAGGTCTCGCCGCCGGTGAACAGGTGGTGCACGTCGATCAAGCCGTCGGCATCGGCCATGATCACGGCGCGCTCGATCAGGTTTTGCAGTTCGCGGATGTTGCCGGGAAAGTCGTAGTTCAGCAGCGTGCGCACCGAGGCCTGCGTGAAGCCGCCGGTGTTGCAGCCGTGCTTGCGCCGGTAGTGGTTGAGGAAGTGGTTCATCAGCAGGGGAATGTCGTCGCGTCGCTCGCGCAGCGGCGGCAGGTGAATGGGAAACACATTGAGCCGGAAAAACAGGTCTTCGCGGAACCGGCCTTCGCGCACGGCCTGGCGCAAGTCCTCATTGGTGGCGGCCACCACACGCACGTCAACCGCAATGCCGCGCGTGCCGCCCACACGCTCGACCTCGCCCTCCTGCAGGGCGCGCAGCAGCTTGCCCTGGGCCACAAAACTCAGCATGCCGATTTCGTCCAGGAACAGGGTACCGCCGCTGGCCCGCTCAAAGCGGCCTGGCCGCGAATGGCTGGCCCCGGTGTAGGCGCCGCGCTCCACGCCGAACAACTCGGACTCGATCAGGGTTTCCGGGATGGCCGCGCAGTTCACCGCGATAAACGGCTGGTCTTTGCGCGGGCTGATCCTGTGCAGCATGCTGGCAAACTTTTCTTTGCCCACGCCCGACTCGCCCGTGAACAGCACGGTGGCGGTCGTGCGCGCCACCCGGCTCAATTGATGGCAGGCCGCGTTGAAGGCGGATGAGGCGCCCACCATCGCGTCGCCGGCCGGCACGTCGCTGGTCGCAAGGTCGGCCGGGACCGATTCGCTGCGCGCGTAGGCCGCGGTGTCGACAAACTCCCGGGCATTCAGGTAGCGCATGTCCTCTTCAATGTTGTCCCATTTGTCGGCGGACTTGCCGACCACCCGGCATTGCGCCTGGCCCATGGACCGGCACATGGTTTCCCGGAAAACGATGAGGCGGCCGAACAGCGTGCTGACGTAGCCCGTGGCGTAGCCCACCTGCATCCAGCAGGCCGGGGAGCCACCTATGCCGTAGGCGGCAATGTGTTCATCGTCCTCGCTGGAGTTGTGCCAGATGAATTCGCCTTCATAGCCGCTGGTGTCCGGGTCGTAGGTCACGCTGACCAGTTCGACCTTCACCACGCCCTCGAGCGCATGCAGGCGCGTGCCGGCCATGGCGGCAGCCGGCGGGTCGGCGTCGGGCCAGTGCTTGCGCACCAGCTGGGCATCACGGGCGCCGCTGACATAACCGGCGCGGGTGAACAGGCCGCGGGCTTTTTCGATGCCCAGGCTGTCGATCATTTCGCGGCGCATGGAACCGAGTGCCTCGGTGTGCAGCAACACCATGCGCTGGTCCTGCAGCCAGATGCGCCCGTCACCCGGTGAGAAGAACAGGCATTCGCTGATGTCCGCGATCGTCGGGTGCGTGTCGCCGCCGATGTGCGTGCTGGCAAACCCGCCCATGGCCTTGGCCACCGACGCGCTGTCGAAGCTGCCCAGCGCGACCCCGGTGGCCCGAGCCACCTCGGCCAGGGAAATGCGATCGGATGCGCGCATGGCTTTGCTCCTCGATTTGATTGATTTGATTTGATCAATTGGTGAAATTTGATTCAACTTTATAACTATTTGATGAAGAAAACATGGGTGGTTTCCATGTGCTGCACCGCAGCAAACATACCTAGGGTATGTCCCCGTTCTCCCAGTGAAAAAGCTTTGGGTGCAGCGCAGCAAGCGGGCCCTGGCACGCGGCGCTGGTACATGCATTGCGATACAGAAGCACGACGCGCCGATGTGGCGAGCTGATCAAACAACCGTAAGGACAAAAGCAAATGGGTGTATCCGACGCGATGGCATTTCTGGATTTCTCCGCGCTGGCGCAAGCGCCGCTGGGCGGCGGGAAGCGCGACGTTGTCGAGCCCGCGACCGGCAATGTGATGTGCACGGTGGGCATCGCCAACGCGGCGGATGTGGCCGCGGCCACGCGGGCGGCGGCCAATGCACAAAAGCCCTGGGCCGCCCTGCCCCCGCGCGAGAGGGCCGACGTCTTCCGCCGCGCCGGCGCGCTGTTCCAGCAGCACTTCGACGAACTCGCGCTGTATGCCACGCGGGAGACCGGCGGCATATTGCCCAAGGGGCAGCATGAGATACGCGAAGCCATCACCATCTGCCACCTGGCCGCCGCCATGCCGCTGCAGCCCCAGGGCCATGTGCTGCCCAGCGTGCCGGGGCGCACCAGCATCGCCCGCCGCGTGCCGCACGGCGTGGTGGGTGTCATCTCGCCCTTCAACTTTCCACTGATCCTGACGCTGCGCGCGGTGGCGCCGGCGCTGGCCGCGGGCAATGCGGTGGTGATCAAGCCCGACACCCGCACGCCGGTGACCGGAGGCCTCATGATCGCACGCATTTTTGCGGAGGCGGGCCTGCCCAAGGATTTGCTGCATGTGTTGCCCGGCGACGCCGAAGCCGGCGAAGCCTTGGTCACCGACCCGCTGGTGCCGATGATCGCCTTCACCGGCTCGCCCGCGGTGGGCAGGCGCATCGGCGAGCTCGCGGGCAAGCACCTCAAGAAGGTGTCGCTGGAACTCGGCGGCGCGAACTCGCTGATCATCCTGGACGATGCCGACCTGGACATTGCCGCGAGCAACGCCGCCTGGGCCGCCTACCTGCACCAGGGCCAGATCTGCATGGCCGCCAACCGCATCCTCGTTCACCAGAGCATCGCGGCCCCGCTGCTGCAGCGCCTGGTCGCCAAGGCCACGCACCTGCCGGTCGGCGACGGTGCCACCGGCCAGGTCGCGCTCGGGCCGCTGATCGATGCGCGCCAGCGTGATCGCGTGCATGCCATCGTGCAGGACAGCATCAAGGCCGGCGCCAAGCTGGAAGCCGGCGGAAGCTACGACGGCCTGTTCTACAAGCCGACGGTGCTGTCCGGCGTCAAGCCCGGCATGCGCGTGTTCGATGAAGAGACCTTCGGCCCGGTGGCCAACATCGTCACTTTCGGCAACGACGAGGAAGCGGTCGCGCTGGCCAACAACAACACCGGCAGCCTGGCCTGCGCCGTGATTTCGCGCTCGGTGGGCCGCGCCATGGCGGTGGGGCAGCAGCTCAAGGCCGGCATGGTTCACATCAACGACCAGACCGTCAACGACGACTGCGTCAACCCCTTCGGCGGCCCTGGCATCGCGGGCAACGGCACCAGCGTGGGCGGCCCGTCCGACTGGGAGGAATACACGCAATGGCAATGGATGACCGTCAAGGACACCGCGCCCATGTTCCCGTTCTGAACGGACCGCTTCAGCTTTTTCGATTTTTTTGGCTCACCACATCAAGGAGACCTTCATGAATCCGCACACCCGGGAGGCTTTATGAGCCTGCAAGGCAAAACCATTGTCATCACCGGCACCTCGTCCGGCATAGGCGCCGAGGTGGCCAGGCTGGCGCGCTTTCAGGGCGCCACGGTCATCGGCATGGACCGCAACGATCCCAGCCTGACGCTGGACGGCTTCATCAAGGCCGACCTCGGCACCGCCGCGGCCATCGATGCCGCCGTGGCCCAGTTGCCGGCGCAGGTTGACGCGCTGTGCAACATCGCCGGCGTACCCGGCACGGCAGACGGCGAGCTGGTGGCCCGCGTGAATTACCTGGGCCTGCGGCATCTGACGGAAAAGGTGCTGGCGCGCATGCCGCGCGGCGGCAGCATCGTCAACGTGGCGTCCATCCTGGGCGCCGAATGGCCGCAGCGGCTGGCCCTGCACAAAGAGCTGGCGGCAGCGAAGGGTTTCGAGGCCGGTGCCGCCTGGCTGCGCAGCCACCCTGTGCCGCAAGCCACCTGCTACCAGTACTTCAAGGAAGCCTTGATCGTCTGGAACGCCACGCAGTCGCAGGAGTGGTTCCTGGGCAAAGGTGTGCGCATGAACTGCGTGGCGCCCGGCCCGGTGTTCACGCCCATCCTGGGCGACTTCGTGGCGATGCTGGGCCAGGAGCGCGTTCAGGCCGATGCCCACCGCATGCTGCGCCCCGGCTTTGCCGACGAAATCGCACCCGTCATCGCATGGCTGTGCGGCGACGCCGCGCGCTGGGTCAGCGGCGCCAACATTCCTGTCGACGGCGGCCTGGCCTCCACCTATATCTAACTATATCTAACGCTGACACGCCGCGGGTGCGAGGGCACCCATCCCCCATTCACGTAACAACGACGACATAACGAGGAGACATTCGATGAACAAGGTATTCACACCCTTCAGGCCAGCCACGCTGGCCTTGGCCTGCGGCCTGGCTTGCGCACTGCCGGCTCACGCCCTGGAACTGGACAACGGCGACCCCGACACCAAAATCCGGCTGGACTTCACACCCAAGTACAGCCTGGCCTGGCGGCTGAAGGACCCGTCCGCACTGCTCACCTCGCCGGCCGCCCGCGGCGATGGCGGTGTGACCAATGAAAACGATGGCGACCTCAACTTCAAGAAGGGCCTGATCTCCAACCGCGCCGACCTGTTGACCGAATTTGACTACAGCCGCAGCAACTGGGGCCTGCGCATCAGCCACTCCGCCTGGTACGACTCGCAGTACCTGCGCGCCAATGCCAATGACGGCACGGCAGGCGTCAGCAACTTCGCCGGCCAGGCCGCCAACCAGTTCGTCCCGGCAACGCGGGACCAGCACGGCCGCGGTGACGAATTCCTCGACGCCTTTGTCTGGGGCAAGGGATCCATCGGCAGCATGCCGGCCTCGATACGCGTCGGCAAGCACGCGCTGCAGTACGGGGAGAGTGTGTTCTTCGGCCAGAACGGCATCGCCAACGCGCAGGGCCCGGTGGACATCGCCAAAATCGTCTCGGTGCCGAACTGGCAGTTCAAGGAAGTGCTGCTGCCGGTGGAGCAGATCTCCGGCACGCTGCAGGTGGCCGAGGGCGTGACACTGGGCGGCTACTACCAGCTCAAGTGGCGGCCCAGCAAAATCCCCGGCGTCGGCAGTTATTTCTCCAACCAGGACTACATAGGCGGCGGCCGGGTCTACCTCGGCGGGCCGGTGCTGCCCACCGACACCAGCCGCGACCAGAAGCCGGGCGACAGCGGCCAGTTCGGTGCCCAGTTGCGTTGGGCGCCGGCCGGAGGCAACTATGAGTTCGGCGTGTACGCGGCACGCTACAACGACAAGACCCCGGCTGTTCCGGTGTTTGACCTGATCAACGGCAATGTGCACAACGTCTATGCCAAGGGCATCAAGACTTTTGGTGCCAGCGTCACGTCATCGATAGGACAGCTCAACTGGGCACTGGAGGGCTCGGTGCGCACCGACGCGCCACTGGCCAGCGACCCCGCCGTGCTGGGCGGTGCACCCTTCATGCCACCGGCCAACTGCGACGGCTCTCCCTCCAACCCGTGCTATGCAACCGGCAAGACGGCGCACCTGAATCTGTCGGGCATTTACGTGCTCAACAAGTCCAGCCTGTGGGACGGCGGCGCCCTGGTGGCCGAACTGGCCTGGAACCGGCTCATGAGCGTGACCAAAAACCCCAGCGCCGTCGGCTTTGGCGGGCTGGATCCCAACGCAACGCGGAACGCCGCGGCGTTCCGCATGATCTTTGAGCCGCAGTACTTCCAGGTTTTGCCCGGCCTGGACCTGTCATTCCCGCTGGGTCTGGGCTACAACTTCGGCGGCCGTTCCGCAGCCGTTATCAACTTTGCCGGCGGGGCCAGCAAGGCGGGCGACGTGAGCATAGGCATCAAGGGCAAATACCAGAACGTCTGGAATTTCGCCTTGAACTACACCGCCTTCGTCGGCAAGGAAAACACCCTGACCGTCACGGACCCCAGCACCCCCACCCGCATGCTGTCCTACGGACAGACCCTGAAAGACCGCAACTTCGTTTCCTTCACCGCTTCCCGCACTTTCTGAAAAACATTACAGAGACAACCATCATGATGCAGACCGCAAAACACTCATTGCTCGTGGCCGCCCTGCTGGCCGGCGCCATGTCCGCCCAGGCCGCCGTCACCGCCGAAGAGGCCGCCAAACTCAGATCCTCGCTGACCCCGATGGGCGCCGAAAAAGCCGGCAACAAGGAAGGCACCATTCCGCCGTGGGAAGGGGGCCTCGCCAAGGCCACCCCGGGCTACAAGAACGGCGATGCCCGGCCCGACCTGTATCCCAACGAAAAACCCATCCTGTCGATCAACGCCAAAAACATGGCGCAGCACGCCGACAAGCTGACCGACGGCGTGCAGGCGCTGATGAAGAAGTACCCCGACTTCCGCATCGACGTCTACCCCACGCACCGCACCGCGGCGGCGCCGCAGTCGGTGTACGACAACACCTTCAGGAACGCCACCCGGGCCAAGACCATTGAAGGCGGCTACGGCATGGAAGGTGCTTTTGGCGGTACACCATTTCCGATTCCCAAAGACGGCTATGAAGCCATGTGGAACCAGCGCACAGCCTGGCGCGGCGGCAACTTTTCCATGCCGATGCGCGTGTGGGTGGTGACGTCCGATGGCAAGCGCACCATGGCCTCCGGCGGCACGCAAACCATACGCCAGGCCTTCTACGACAAGGACGGGAGCGCCGAAAAGTTCGACGGCTACTACCAGTACGGCAAGCTGGTGGTCAACGCACCGGGCTCCAAAGCGGGCGAAGCCATCCTGGCGCTCGACGGTGTTTCGGATGCCGCGCCGCGCGGCCTGTGGCAGTACCTGGTGGGCCAGCGCCGCGTGCGCAAAGCGCCTTCCGTGGCGTATGACACACCCGACTCGGTGACCTCCGGCATCGGTCTGTTCGACGAGGCCTTCACGCTGTTTGGCCCGATCGACAAACACGAATTCAAGCTGCTGGGCAAGAAGGAAATCTACATCCCCTATAACAACAACCGCGCAGCTTCCGCCAAGATCGAAGACCTGGTGACGCCCAACACGCTGAACCCGACCCAGGTGCGCTGGGAGTTGCACCGCGTGTGGGAAGTCGAGGCCACACTGGCTGCCGGCAAGCGCCATGTGGTGCCCAAACGCAAGTACTACATCGACGAAGACTCCTGGCAGATCGCACTGTTCGACGGCTGGGACGCCAAAGGTCAGCTCTGGCGCACCAACTACGCACTGATGCTGACGGCACCGGACGTCCCCGCCGTGACCAACGTCGTGCTGTGGGGCGGCTATGACATGCAGACCGGCGCCTACTACCTGAACATGGCCTCCAACGAGCTGCCCAAACAGTATGAAGTGCAGCCGCCGATCCCGCGCTCCTTCTTCAGCGCTGAATCGCTCGCCAGCGAAGGCGCTCGCTGATGACCGGAAGTGCCCAGCCTCGCGTTGCGCGGCGGACAGCCCTGATGGGGCTGCTCGGCTGGGTGGCCTCCGCTGCACTCCCCGCATGGGCTGCCAACGGGCCCGCCGTATTGTCACAGCCGGCGCTGGTCACGCCCAAGGCGTCAGGCGCGGCCACATTGGCCGTGACACGGGCCGGCACCCGGCTCGTGGCGGTGGGAGAGCGTGGCACGGTGTTGCTGTCGGATGACCATGGCGCCACCTGGCGACAGGCGCAGGTGCCTGTGCAAGCCACCTTGACGGCCGTGTGTTTCGCCGATGAACGCACCGGCTGGGCCGCAGGACATCTGGGCGTGATTTTGCGCAGCGTTGACGGCGGAGCCACCTGGGAAAAACAGCTTGACGGCATGCAGGCGGCCGAGCTGGTGAAGCAGGTAGCGCAGCGCAGCGGCGACAGCCAGGCCATGGCACAGGCGGAGCGCCTGGTGGAAGAAGGTGCGGACAAACCGTTCTTTGACCTGGAATTCGTGGATGCCCGGCGCGGCTTTGCCGTCGGTGCTTACAGCCTGATGTTTGCCACCGAAGACGGCGGCAAGACGTGGGCCGCATGGGGACTACGGCTGCCCAACCCGAAAGCCCTTCATCTGTACGGCGTGCGCGCCCACGGCCGCACGCTGGTGATCGCCGGTGAGCAGGGCTTGCTGCTGCGCTCAAGTGACGGCGGGGCCAGCTTTACCGCGTTGCAGTCACCGTACAAGGGCAGCTTTTTCGGCCTGCTGCGCACCCGAGGCGGCGCGCTGGTGGCCTACGGCCTGCGCGGCTCGGCCTACCGCTCGACAGACGAGGGCGTGCACTGGGACAAGCTCGACACCGGCGTGCCCATGGCGGTGGGAGCCGGCATGGCTTTGCCGGACGGCGGTTTTGTTCTGATGAGCCAGGCGGGTGACGCCCTGATGGGCACCGCAGGCGGGCCCGGCCTGCGGCGCATCCCGGCACGCGAGCCGGTCCCGGTTTCCGGCGTTGCCCTGGCGGCCGACGGCAGCCTGGTGCTGGCAAGCCTGCGTGGCATGCGGCACTTGCCCGCACTGCCGGCAAATTGAAAACAACGAAGAGACATGCGCCGCCAATGGCGAAACTTTATGCACGCCGATTCCTCCTCTTCCGATCTCCAGCCCGTCGTCGCACGGCTTGAAGACTTTGACACGCGTTCGGGCACGCTGCTTGAGCGCGCTTTTTTCAATCACCGGCTCTGGGTCATGGCGGTGTGCCTGCTGCTGACCCTCGTGCTGGGCTGGCAGGCCACCAAGCTGCAGCTCAACGCCAGTTTTGAAAAAACCATCCCGACGGGCCACCCCTACATCGTCAACTACCTGGCCCACAAGGCCGACCTCGGCGGCCAGGCCAATGCCTTGCGGCTGGTGGTGGAGGCCCGGCAGGGCACGATCTTCGACAAGGCCTACCTCGATGCGCTGCAGAAGATCAACGACGAAATCTTTCTGCTGCCCGGTGTGGACCGGCCCTTCATGAAGTCGCTGTGGACCTCCAACACCCGCTGGGTGGCCGTGACCGAGGAAGGCCTGGACGGCGGGCCAGTGATCCCTGATGCCTACGACGGCTCACCCGCCAGCCTTGCCGGGCTGCGCGCCAACGTCGAGCGCTCGGGCGAAATCGGCCAGCTGGTGGCGGGCGACTTCAAGTCCAGCATCGTGTTTGTTCCCTTGCTGGACCGTAATCCGGAAACCGGTAAGGCGCTGGACTATGGCGATTTGTCACGCCAGATCGAAGTCCTGCGCGCCAAGCACGGCAACGATGCGCTGCAGATTCGTGTGACCGGCTTCGCCAAGGTGGCTGGTGATCTGATCGAGGGCCTGCATCAGGTGCTGCTGTTCTTCCTGCTGGCTCTCGCCATCACCACCGCGGTGCTGTTTGCCTACACCCGCTGCGCCCGCAGCACAGCGCTTGTGGTGGCGTGTTCGGTGGTGGCGGTAGTCTGGCAGTTCGGCCTGCTGGCATTGCTGGGTTATGAGCTCGACCCTTATTCAGTTCTGGTGCCCTTCCTGGTGTTCGCCATCGGCATGAGCCACGGCGCGCAAAAGATGAACGGCATCATGCAGGACATCGGCCGCGGCACACACCGGGTGGTCGCAGCGCGCTACACCTTTCGGCGCCTGTTCGTCGCGGGCCTGACCGCGCTGCTCTGCGATGCCGTGGGCTTCGCAGTGCTGGTCATCATCCAGATCAAGGTTATCCAGGACCTGGCCCTGATTGCCAGCATCGGCGTGGCGGTTCTCATCTTCACCAACCTCGTGCTGCTGCCCATCCTGTTGTCTTACGTGGGCGTGGCCCCCACGGCGGCGGCACGCAGCCTGCGCCAGGAAGCATCGCAAGGGGCACAACGTTCATGGCTGTGGGCCTTGCTGGATCACTTCACGCAAAAGCGCTGGGCCACGGCAGCAGTGGTCGTTGCGGCGCTCATGGCCGCAGGCGGCTATGCCATCAGCCTGCATTTGAAAATCGGCGACCTCGACCCCGGCGCATCCGAACTACGGCCCAGTTCACGCTACAACCAGGACAACGCCTACCAGATTGCCCACTACGCAGCGAGTGCCGACATCCTGACCGTGATGGTGACCACGCCCGCGGATAAATGCACGGCCTATGGCACGCTGGCCAAGGTGGACGCCCTGGCCTGGCAGCTTGAGCAAGTGCCGGGTGTGGAATCCACCAACTCGATGGCCGCGCTGTCCAAGCTGGCCATGGTGGGCTACAACGAAGGCAACTTCAAGTGGTTTGAGCTGCTCCCCAACGAAGGCGCTTTGGGCGGCGTGCAGACGCGCGCACCCCGCGAGCTTTTCAACCAGAGCTGCTCTTTCCTCGCGCTGTACGTCTACCTGAAGGACCACAAAGCCGAAACCCTGGCACGCGTGGTGGCAGATGTGGACCGCTTCGCTGCGGTCAACAACACGCAGGACGTCACCTTCAAGCTGGCCGCGGGCAGCGCCGGCATTGATGCGGCGACCAATATCGTGGTGGGCAAGGCCATGCGCGAGATGCTGCTGTGGGTGTATGCAGCGGTGGTGATTTTGTGCTGGATCACCTTCCGCTCCTGGCGCGCAGTGGTGGTGGCGGTGCTGCCGCTGGTGTTGACCTCGATCCTGTGCGAGGCTCTGATGGTGGGCCTGGGCATGGGGGTCAAGGTCGCCACGCTGCCGGTGATTGCGCTTGGCGTGGGCATCGGCGTGGACTATGCCCTCTATGTGCTCAGCATCACGCTGGCCCGCATGCGCGAAGGTGCCAGCCTGTCCGAGGCCTACCACCATGCGCTGCAGTTCACCGGCCGCGTGGTTCTGCTCACCGGCATCACGCTGGCGCTGGCCATCGGCACCTGGGCTTTTTCACCGATCAAGTTCCAGGCCGACATGGGCATTTTGCTGGCCTTCATGTTTGTCTGGAACATGGTGGGGGCGCTGGTCCTGCTGCCCGCGCTTGGCTACTTCCTGCTGCGGCCGGCAGTGGCCCTGCCCACGCCGGTCAATGTACGAGTGCCGGTATGAGCCGGCGTGGCGACACACTGACCCGCCGCACGCGCAGGCTTCTTGCCACGGCGATGCTGCTGGGCGCGGCCGCGGCAAGCCATGCCGCGCCCGACGCCCTGGTCGTCGGCCAGTCTCTGCCGCTCACCGGCGCGGGCTTTCCGGTCGCCAACCGTGTGCTGGCCGGCGCCCGCGCGCATGTGGAGCGCGTCAACGTGTCAGGCGGAATCGCCGGGCGCCGCATCGAGCTGGTGACGCTGGATGACGGCGGCGACCCACGGCGCGTGGCGGCCAACCTGCGCATCCTGGTGGGCCAGCACAAGGCAGTGCTCATCGCCAATTGCCTCGGTGAACGGGCCTGCCTTGAGGCCGCCCAGGCCACGCGTGAACTTCGCGTGCCGCTGGTCGGCCCGATGTCGGGCGCGTCGGCTTTGCGTTCTCCCGATGTCCGCCATGTTTTCAGCCTGCGGCCGGATGATGCGCGAGAGGCCGATGCACTGGCGCGCCAGCTGGCATCCATCGGCGTCACCCGGGTGGCGGTGCTGGCCGACGGTTCCGAACCGGCGCGCACCGAGGCGCTGGTGGCAGCCTTGCAACGCGACGGCCGGCAGGTCACACGCATCACCGCCGACGCGCGGCTGTCGTCCATCGAAGCGGCATTCCGCGACGTGGCCAAGGCCGCGCCGCAGGCCCTGGTACTCAACCTGGGCAACGAGGTGCTGGATGCGCTGGGGCGGCTTCCGGCCGCAGCCTATGACAGTGTGCCGTCCACCATCGCCACTTTGTCGACGGCGGGGCTGACGCAGCTGACACGGCTGTTTCGCAACCGGCTGGTGGGCTACACCAGCGTGGTGCCGAATCCCGAGGTGGCCCGCCTGCCCATCGTGCGTGAGCTCGAGCGCGATGCAGACGATTTCATCGGCCCCGAGGCTATGACCTTCGAAGGCCTGGAGTCCTACCTGAACCTGCGTGTCTGCACGGAAGCCTTGCGCCGTGCCGGCCCGCGCACCGACAGCCAGCGCCTCGGCGAGGCGATTGAAAGCCTTGGAGCACTGGACCTGGGCGGCTTCAGGCTCTCGTTCGGTCGGGAGCGGCACCACGCTTCGGACCATGTCGAGATCGGCATGCGGGCGCGCGATGGAAAACTAATTCGGTGACACCCCCTAGGCGCCTGCGGCCCGGCAAAGCCGGTTCCGCGCTGACCCTTGTACTGCAACTGTGAACTGCCAAGGACTGCAATGACCATATCTACCATCCCCACCGTGCTCGAGACGGCTCCGCTGGACCCCGCCTTGGCCGGCTTTCTGGCGCAGGCGGCCGCGCAGGGCAACCCGCCCCTGGAAAGCCTGCCCCCCGCCATCGCGCGGCAGGTTTACCGCGAGCTGGCCGGCACCTTGGGCTTGCCGGCCCCAGCCATCGGGGAAGTGAACGACACCAGCTTCCCCGGCCCCAGCGGTCCGCTGCGCCTTCGTGTATACCGGCCCGAAGCTGCAGGCCCCTGGCCCGTGCTGCTGTATGCGCATGGCGGTGGTTTTGTGATCGGCGATCTGGAGACCCACGACAAGGTTTGCCGCACGCTGTGCCACCACAGCGGCATGCTGGTCGTGGCGGTGGACTACCGGCTGGCGCCGGAGCACCCCTTCCCCGCCGCACCGGACGACGTCGAGGCCGCCTTGCGCTGGGTACTCGCAAATGCCTCTGCGTTGGGCGGCGACGCAAACCGTATCGCGGTGGCCGGCGACAGCGCCGGCGCGCAGCTGGCACTGGTGGCATCACGGCGCGTGAACGCAAAAGCCGTTCGCGCGCTCGGCCTGATCTATCCGGTGGCACAGCACCCCAGCCAGCCCAGCGCCTCCTACCCGGAGAACGAAGGCAAATTTCTCAGCATGGGCGTGATGCAGTGGTTTATGGCCAGCTATCTCGGCAAGCAGACCGATGCGGACAAGCATCCTGACTTTGCTTTGCTGGACTCAGGGGGCCTGGCGAACCTTCCCGCCACATGGGTCGCCACCATGGGCCACGACCCGCTGCGCGACGAGGGCCACGCCCTCGCCCGGCGCATGGACTCTGCCGGGGTAGAGGTGACGCACCGCCACTACCCCAGTGCCATTCATGCCTGTATACATTTCACGGCGGTGTCGCCCATCGGCCTGCGGGTCGTGACGGACCTGGCGCGGTGGTTGCGCG